>JAQTIF010000002.1:600000-771852 GCA_029433525.1 Enterobacteriaceae bacterium ESL0689
ATTTACGCCACAACAGGTCGCTGAACAACGACAGAGCTGGGTGAATACATGGCAACGCGCGGTCAGCCGCTAAATAGCGCAACGCTGATACCTGGACTGATTGCCAGTCTGTTGCTGAGCAGCGTCGCGCTGACTGCTTTTCTGGCACTGTGGTTCAGTGCGCCAGAAAAGCAGTGGCGGGCATTATTCGAGGGAGGTTATCTGTGGCATGTGATCGGTTTTTCCTTCACCCAGGCGACTCTCTCCACCCTGCTGTCGGTTATTCCCGCGATCTTCCTCGCCAGAGCGCTGTATCGTCGCCGTTTTACCGGCCGCGTGCTCTTACTGCGGCTATGTGCGATGACCTTTATCCTGCCCGTGCTGGTCGCGGTATTTGGTCTTCTTAGCGTCTATGGCCGTGAGGGCTGGCTGGCGACTTTGTGCCATATTCTCGGCTGGCAATGGAATTACTCGCCTTACGGTTTAGCGGGTATTTTGCTGGCGCATGTTTTTTTCAATCTTCCGATGGCCACCCGCCTGCTCTTACAGACACTGGAAAACATTCCTGGTGAACAACGTCAGATGGCGGCACAGCTCGGTATGCGCGGCTATCACTTTTTCCGCCTGGTGGAATGGCCCTGGCTACGGCGGCCTGTGCTACCAATCGCAGCACTCATTTTTATGCTCTGTTTCGCCAGTTTTGCTGTCGTATTGTCACTGGGCGGTGGCCCGCGCGCGACAACCATTGAGCTGGCGATCTACCAGGCACTCAATTTTGATTATGATCCTGCTCGCGCGGCGATGCTGGCGCTGATCCAGATAGCGTGCTGTCTCGGGCTGGTACTGCTCGCCCAGCGGCTGAGTAAAACGGTGGCTATCGGCACCTCGTACCGTGCTCACTGGCGTGATCCCGATGATTCGCTGCTCAGCCGACTGACTGACACGATACTGATTATCAGCATGTTACTGTTATTACTGCCACCGCTGCTGGCGGTGATCGTCGATGGCCTCAATCATCAGTTACTCCCGGCGTTAATGCAACCGGGGTTATGGCAGGCCGTGGCGACATCCCTGCGTATCGCGCTGGTCGCCGGGCTACTGAGCGTGACCCTGACCATCATGCTGCTGTGGAGTAGCCGGGAGCTGCGCCTTCAGCACCATCCACTGGCTGCCCAGGCAATGGAATTAAGCGGCATGGTGATCCTCGCCATGCCAGGGATTGTGCTGGCAACGGGACTCTTTTTATTATTCAACAATCGCACTAACGTGTCTGATGTGGTGGAGATGATCGTGATTGTCATCAACGCCCTGATGGCAATCCCCTACGCCCTGAAAGTGCTGGACCATCCCATGCGCGATATCGCGATACGCTACAATATGCTCTGCCAGGCTTCCGCTATTCTCGGCCTGAATCGCCTGCGGCTCATTGAATTACGTGCCTTACAACGCCCTATCAGCCAGGCACTGGCCTTTGCCTGCGTCTTATCTGTCGGGGATTTCGGCGCTATTGCCCTGTTTGGCAATCCGGACTTTCGCACCCTGCCTTTTTATCTGTATCAACAAATGGGCGCTTATCGCAGCCAGCAAGGTGCGGTGAGCGCCTTGCTGCTGCTGCTGCTATGCTTTTTACTCTTTACTGTGATAGAAAAACTGCCACGACGCCATGTTAAAACTTAATCAACTCACCGGGCAGTATCCCGATCTGACCCTGTGTTTTTCCCTGACAGTGCAGCCAGGCGAACGTATCGCGATACTGGGTTCCAGTGGTTCCGGAAAAAGTACGCTACTGAATATGATCGCCGGTTTTTTGCCAGCCAGCCACGGTACGCTGTTACTTAACGGTCAGGATCATACGACAACCCCACCGTCGCGGCGTCCGGTATCCATGCTATTTCAGGAAAATAATCTCTTTAGTCATCTGACTATCGGCCAGAATATCGCGCTGGGTCTCCATCCGGGTCTCAAAATCACCGCCACACAGCGAGAACATCTGTACGCGCTGGCCAAAAAAATGGCGATATATGAGCTGCTTGACCGATTACCCGGCGAGCTCTCCGGCGGTCAGCGACAACGTGCTGCGCTGGCGCGTTGTCTGGTACGCAACCAGCCGGTATTGCTGCTGGATGAGCCTTTTTCGGCACTCGACCCGGCACTGCGTCAGGAGATGCTGGCACTCGTTGCCGACATTTGCCAGCAACAGCATCTGACACTGTTAATGGTCACCCATAACGAGGAAGATGCAGCATTCATTGCCCCGCGTTCACTGATCGTGGCCAATCATCAGATAACCCAGGATGGCGCAACCCGGACGCTGTTAAGGGGTCATTATCACGCCGTTCATCTCGCGGAAATTAATGGCTCAATACCTGGCGCAGAATCGCGCCATACACCGGCATCAACGGATGATTCAGCACTGCGATAATCGCGCCCCCGGCCATGATAGTGGTCACGGGAGCCAGCCATTGCAGACGTGCACGAGGCAGATAAGCTGACAGACGATCATCCACTTTATCACCGCGCCAGTAGCGCCAGCATAACCACCCTGCCAGACAAAGCAGTAGCGTGCTGATTAACAACAGTCCTTTAAAACTGGCACTGTATTCATCCGCCGGAATATCCGTCACCGCGCCAGCAAGTATCCCGGGCATAAAGTACAGCGGCGGCCACAACAGGCAGCCAGCGATATTCGGTAACAGGAACTTTTTTACCGGCAGACCCAGCATCCCGGCGACCATCGGCACCAGGGGACGCACCGGGCCAATAAAGCGGCCACCGAGGACAGTGATCATACTGTGCTGATGCAGCGCCCAGCTTGTTTTGTCGAGCAATCCACGATACCGCTTGATAAAAGACCAGCGATGTAAAGAGTTCTTAAAACGGCGCCCCAGCCAGAATGAAATCCAGTCACCGCACAAACAGCCAATCATCGCCGCCAGCCATGCCTGCCAGAAGTCGATCTCACCACTACCGATCAGCGCACCGAGCCCGATCATCATGAAAGCGCCAGGAAATACCAGCCCAACCAACACCAGTGACTCGAGGAAAGCCACCAGCATCACCGCGATAAGCGCCCAGGTCGCAGACTGCGCGACAAAGTTATCCAGCACTGTTTGCATAATATCCTCGTCCATAAAATGAAATATGACTTTTCCACAATCATCATGCTTTCGTCAATTCATGAATGATCTGGGCAGGTTATTAGCTGTGTCGCTTATTTTCTGAGGAAAAAAAGCGGCTATCAGTCAGAATATGCTGTCCTGATAGAGATATCGGTAAGTGTCAAAGCACTTACCGGCGGGAGGGGGGGACAGCTATCCTGACACTGAGGTCGGGCTTTCTTACGTCTGTTGTCGTCCAGTGAGAGTTGCTGAGAAATATCAGTTATGGCACCCTGAATGGGGCTCGCTGAAAAGGATCCAAAAATTGAGGGATATCTGGCTGCCCGTCGTGGTGCGGCCGCTGGTTTTATCTGTACCTGATAACCGACCTGTACAGTCGGAAAATCACGAGCTGTGAGGTCCATGAAATAGGAAGTGGTGAACTGGCAGCCGGGTGGCCTGTAGCTGCACAACTAATACGCCACTGGTTTAACATAAAACCAGCATTTGCATTTGATTCACTATCGAGAACATTGGCATTAGAATCTGATGCCACAATCTTACCTGATTCACAGGTTAACAGTGACATTATGAAAATGTCATGGGCTATGAAATATGAGCAGATAAATAACGGGATAATTAAACTTACCCAGATATGGAAAAGTATAAAAGGAATTAAAAGATTGAAGGAGCAACTAAATAGCTGCGCCAAATAGTAGATCACTTTGAGGGAACTCAGCCCGGATTTTGCGATCTGATCAATCGACAAACATCACAAATCACCAGCCGGACTGAGCGATGACGATCATAGCACCAATACCCCGTGACGAACGACGCCTGATGCAGAAAACTATCCATAAAACACGCGATAAAAATCATGCCCGCAGGCTGACCGCCATGCTGATGTTGAGCCGCGGGTTCAGTGTCAGCGATGTTGCCCGAACATTCTGCTGTGCTCGCTCATCCATCGGCCGATGGATTAACTGGTTTACCCTGTATGGCGCGGAAGGCCTGATATCACTGAGTCCGGGCCGTGAACGCAAATGGCCATTTGAACAAATCTGCAAACTGCTGGTTCTGCTCGTCAGCCGCTCTCCCGGTGATTTCGGTTATCAGCGCTCCCGCTGGAGCACCGAACTGCTGGCAATAAAAATCAATGAGATAACCGGATGCAAACTTCATCCCGACACAGTCCGCCGCTGGCTGCCTTCTGCGGGGCTGGTGTGGCGCAGAGCGGCACCCACTCTGCATATACGCGATCCACATAAAGAAGAGAAAATGGCGGCAATCCATAACGCGCTGGAGCAATGCAGCGCAGAAAATCCGGTGTTTTACGAGGATGAAGTGGATATTCATCTCAACCCGAAAATCGGTGCTGACTGGCAGTTACGCGGACAGCAAAAACGGGTGGTCACACCGGGTCAGAATGAAAAATATTATCTGGCCGGTGCATTGCATAGTGGTACAGGTAAAGTCAGTTACGTGGGCGGCAGTAGCAAAGCCTCATCTTTATTTATCAGCCTGTTAGAACATCTGAAAGCAACGTATCGCCGGGCAAAGACGATAACACTTATCGTGGATAACTACATTATTCACAAGAGTGAGAAAACACGAGACTGGCTGAAAGCGAACCCGAAGTTCAGGGTAATTTAGGCTTTGTTGAATAAATCAGAGGCAGTCGATGGAGTCTATGGTTCCCTCGGATACATCCGTTATGCGATCCGGACACTATGCGGCATACCCAACGACGTCATTCGATTCAGCGCTTTGATCATCGCCATCGCTTGCCATCAACAGTGTCTACCCGCAGACCCATGTCCAGTTGTGCATCATTCACATGGTACGCAACAGTCTGAAATACGGTCATGTATTCAACGTGTTTATCATGTTGTATAATCACTCTTTTTAACAGGTGCGCCAGATGGCTAAAATTGATGTAACATGCCCGTTTTGTCAACAAACTGAACCCGTTAAAAAGCATGGTCTGGGCAAAGCTGGATTTCAGCGCTATCGCTGTCAGTCATGCTGCCGTACTTTCCAGCTCGATTACGCTTACCGTGCCTGCCAGCCCGGCATGAAAGAACAAATTGTTGACCTTGCCATGAATAATGCCGGTATCCGCGATACCGCAAGGACTCTGCATATCAGCATTAATGCTGTTGTCCGCACTTTAAAAAACTCGCCCTACGATGTGTAACCACGTTTCCGCTGGATAATCAGCAAATCCAGCTTATCTGTGAAGTAGATGAGATGTGGTCTTTTGTCGGCAGTAAAAAGCAGCAACGCTGGCTGTGGTATGCATGGGAGCCTCGCCTCACACGAATTATTGCTCATACTTTTGGACGCAGAAGCAAAAAGACACTGCGCAGGTTACTGAAATTATTGTCAGGTTTTAATGTTGCCTTCTGGTGTACCGATAACTTCAGTGCTTATGATCTGCTGCCGGATGAAAAACATATCAGGGGTAAGCTTTATACACAGCGGATTGAACGGGAAAACCTGAATTTGCGTAACCGATTAAAGCGACTGAATCGTAAGACTCTGGGGTACTCAAAATCTTTTGAAATGCATGACAGGATCATTGGTACTTTTATTGAGCGCGAATATTATGTTTGAGACGAAATAAACACATTGAATACATCACCCGGATAATGGTCATGTATTCAACGTGTTTATCATGTTGTATAATCACTCTTTTTAACCGGTGCGCCAGATGGCTAAAATTGATGTAACATGCCCGTTTTGTCAACAAACTGAACCCGTTAAAAAGCATGGTCTGGGCAAAGCTGGATTTCAGCGCTATCGCTGTCAGTCATGCTGCCGTACTTTCCAGGTCGATTACGCTTACCGTGCCTGCCAGCCCGGCATGAAAGAACAAATTGTTGACCTTGCCATGAATAATGCCGGTATCCGCGATACCGCAAGGACTCTGCATATCAGCATTAATGCCGTTGTCCGCACTTTAAAAAACTCGCCCCACGATGTGTAACCACGTTTCCGCTGGATAATCAGCAAATCCAGCTTATCTGTGAAGTGGATGAGATGTGGTCTTTTGTCGGCAGTAAAAAGCAGCAACGCTGGCTGTGGTATGCATGGGAGCCTCGCCTCACACGAATTATTGCTCATACTTTTGGACGCAGAAGCAAAAAGACACTGCGCAGGTTACTGAAATTATTGTCAGGTTTTAATGTTGCCTTCTGGTGTACAGATAACTTCAGTGCTTATGATCTGCTGCCGGATGAAAAACATATCAGGGGTAAGCTTTATACACAGCGGATTGAACGGGAAAACCTGAATTTGCGTAACCGATTAAAGCGACTGAATCGTAAGACTCTGGGGTACTCAAAATCTTTTGAAATGCATGACAGGATCATCGGTACTTTTATTGAGCGCGAATATTATGTTTGAGACGAGATAAACACATTGAATACATCACCCGGATAATGCGGTAACGGAAAGCTTTTTTCATAGTATAGGAACCCATATTATTCATGATTGTGATTACAAAACCTAGGAGTTAACAAAAAAAGCACTATTTGAATATATTGAAATTTATTATAATCGGGTTCGTCGTCATTTAGCCAACGGTGGGATATCGCCAGAGCAATATGAAAAACAATATTACCAAAACAACAAAATCATTGAGGAGTCATCTACCTACTGTTTTGGCGAAGATCAACTAATTTAGAACCTATCCCAAAAGGAGTTGTCAGCTAATAAATAATGGTAATTTTTGAGGGCGAAGCATGCCGGCCAACAAGTGGCAGAGCAGTGATGAACTCTGGGTGAAAATGGCTCCACTCATTCCGGAACATAAAACTCAGCACCCGTTGGGTACGCACCGAAAGCGGGTTGATAATCGCGCTGCAATGAACGCTATTTTCTTCGTACTCAGAACAGGTTGCCAGTGGAATGCCCTGAATGCCACCGATATATGCTCGCCAGGCTCTGCTCACCGCCGATTTCAGGAGTGGCGGGATGCCGGAGTATTTGAACGCTTCTGGCAGAACGGGTTGCTTGCCTGCGAACAACTGGATGCCATTGACTGGTCATGGCTCTCGATGGATGGCTGCATGACGAAATCCCCGCTCGCTGGTTCAAAAAAACAGGACGGAACCCTACAGACCGGGGGAAACAGGGCGTAAAGCGTAGCCTGATGACTGATGCGAACGGGCTTCCCCTCTCGCTGGTAGTCGCTGGTGCAAATACGCACGACATAAAGCTGGTTGCGGATACGCTTGACGCCCCTCAGACGGGCAGACCGGGAAAGAGGCTCAGGTTGTGCATGGACAAAGGCTATGAAGCGGAATGGCTGGATTTGTATCTGAAAAGTCGTCGCTATGAACCTCATATTCAGTCACGGAAAGATGAGTCCGAAGCAATAAAAGCCACAGATTTTAAGGCTCACCGCTGGGTGGTAGAGAGAACACACAGCTGGATGAATCGCTACCGTCGTATCCTGACGCGCTGGGAGAAGAAGGTCGAAAATTATGAAGCGATGCTGCATTTTGCCTGCGGTGTCATTGTCTGGAATAAAATCCTATTGGGATAGGCTCTTAAATTATCAAATGATTTTCGATAAAAAGGATTTTATTATTGCGTCATTTACAATACAATCTATAAAAAATGAATACAGAATTTCAAATATGAAAAAATCAATTTCTTTAGATGATCTTAATCTTTTTCTTAATGTGGTGAAAGAAGAGAGTCTGAGTAAGGCGTTTGAAAAAACAGCAATACCAATTCCTTCAATTAGTCGTAGATTAACTAACCTAGAAGATTCTGTGGGTGGGAAGTTGCTAAATCGAAGTACAAGGTCAATTTCGTTAACTGGTCTTGGAGAGATGTATTATGAAAGATGCCTTGGTCCATTATCTGAATGCGCTATGATTACGGAGCATTTGGATGAATGTTATCATAATCTTTCCGGTAATATAAAAATTACTGCACCAATAAATTTAACTAATCAATGGATTGGCAAATGTATTTTTCTTTCATGAAGTTATACCCTGAAATTAAAATTGATTTGATGGTTAGTAATAGAATTGTAGATCTTACGGCTCTAAATATTGATATAGCAATAAGAGTAGGTACTTTAAAAGATAGTGACTGGATTGCAAAAGAGTTATTAATATCAAAAAATATTTTGTGTGCTTCAAAAAATTACTTAGATATGAATGGTTACCCAAAACACCCTTCAGAATTATCTCAACACAAAATTATTGGTTCGAGTGCAAGTAGTGTATGGGCTTTTAATAACATAAGATCACAAAAGTCCTGTAATATTGATGTTAATGCATATTTCATAGCTGATGATGTAGATGTAAATATATTCGCATCTAAAGATGATTTAGGTATTTGTTTTGTACCATCTCAATTTACTCATTCATCAATAAAAGATAATACGTTGATTCATGTATTACCTGAATGGGAGGGACACTCTAGATCTATATATTTATTATTTCGGGATAGAAGTCATATCCCGAATAGAGTTAAAGTATTCAAAGAATACATAGAGGGTTACATTAAATAAATTAGTTAAATGAAAGGAGGGACTAAAAATGCAAGTTTATAGTAGAAGATTGCCGTCAATTAAACAATTACAATATTTTTTAGCTGTTTGCGAAGAGCGCAATTTTAGGAAAGCCGCAGCAAAATTAGGAATCAGCCAACCTCCTTTATCTGTTCAAATAAAAGAATTAGAAAACAAATTAAATTCAAAATTATTAATTCGTAACACTCAACATGTTCTTTTAACAAAAGAAGGTGAAATTTTTAGAGAAGAAACTATTAAATTGATGGGAAAACTTTGTCAGCTGACAAATTCTTTTCAGTCAGTTGAAAGTAGGAAGGTAATAATAGGTATGACAAAAACGTTAAGTTTTGATTTTATACCTATATTTAAGCAATTTTTATCAGATTTTAAAGAAAATAGCATAATTTATAAAGATGATTATACATCAAAGGAACTTATAATAGAGTTACAGAAAAAAAACATGGATTTTGCTGTAGTATCATACCATCCCATTGAAGATAACAAAATTTTTTATAGATTAATTCATCAAGAGCCTATGGTGTTAGCGATTCCAGAAAGTCACACAGCTAGTAAAAATGAGTACATAGATCTTAATGACGTTATGGATCTACCGTTATATTGGTTTAATCGTTACGTTAATCCAATTTACTATGATCAATGTGAACAAGCATTTAAAAATTTACTGTTTCCCTTGATCCGTCGCGCTGAGTTACCTGATACTCTTTCTATGTTATTAGATATTTCTTTAGGTAGAGGAATGCTCTTCATACCAAAATCAAATACACGAGCAGATGTTCCTGGAGTGGTGTATAAAAAACTAATTCCTTATTTTGAAAAGAAATTTTTAATTGACATATTTTTAGTGTGGAAGGAGGCGGCATTAAATAATGAACATGCACAATCCGTTATAGATTGTTTTAATAAATAAGAGCCTATCCCATTAGGCTATTTTACATGCCATTTTGGCCCTGGGCAGTGCTCGAAATCCTCACGTACTACGTGTACGCTGCGGTTTCCCGCGCTGTCCGTGTCTAAACTGGCTGCGTCAATAACGCCTGGTGGGATAGGCTCTAACACTGCTCAGTGACCCCACCAGTGCAGCATTAACCGACAACCGCTGATAAGATTATTCAGCGAATTGCCGTTACCAGCCATGCTGAAAGCTCGTGTAGTTCATCTTTCTGCTCAGGAAATTCAGCCTCCAGTGTCTGACATACCGCCTGCAGCGCATCGGCACGGTATAGGCTACCCTGCAGACGTGTGGCGAGAGTTTCCAGTGGCAGTGGATTCAGGCTATCGGTAAACAGTTGTGTTCGGCTGATATGGCCTTTCTCAATATCAAAATGCAGCTCGACGCCCCCCCAGCGAAAGCGCTCATCGAGCAGATGAGAAAATGCGGGCGCTTTGCCAAAATTCCATTCCCAGCTTTTCTGGCGCGCGAAAGTATCTGCAAAATTAGGCAAGTCTGGCAGATTGTCGGGCGAAATCACCTCCGCGTCGACACGCTCACCATAGTGATCAAAAAATGCCTGCGTTATTGCAGTACAGACTTGCTGATGTGTGATCCCTGGCCGCAGTTCGACCAGATTCGCCACCCGACTGCGCACTGAGCTAATCCCCTTAGCCTGTAATTTCTTTTCATCCGGATTAAGGTAATTAGCCAGACGATTTAAGTCGGCATTAAGTAACAGCGTGCCATGATGAAAGCCACGCTCAGCAGTTTCACGATAAGCTGAACCGGAGATTTTACGCTCACCATGGGTGGTATTGACCAGCAGATCGTTACGCCCGGAAGCCTGCGCCGTGATGCCCAGTGCATGTAACGCATTGAGAACAATTTGGGTTGAGACCGTTTTATCATATCCTGGTTTTCCGGCCATAAAGGTAAAACAGGTATTGCCGGTATCATGGAATACCGCCCCCCCACCGCTGCTACGACGCGCCAGGCGCACATGATCTTCTGCCATACGGCGGGTATTGCACTCTTTCCACGGATTCTGCGCCCGACCAATCACCACTGTATCGGCATTACGCCACAGAAAAAGTACACGTTGAGTCGCGGGCATCTGGCGGAAAATGGACTCTTCAACCGCAAGGTTGAACCACGGATCAGTGGAGTGGGAAAGTAACAGACGTAGTGTGGACATTAATATTTTTCCTCCGGCTCATCTTTATCTTCATCGCCTGTGACTTTATTGGCGGTCAGCAGAAACAGCGATTGTTGCCAGCGGGTGTGTTTCCCGTGTAACAGCGTGCGTGTGATGACCACGCCGATAGCGACAGCAAGCAGCAGCATCAGGCGTAATATATTGGTGGTATTATCGACCTGCTGTGCTTCGGTGGCTAACGTATGGGTATCCAGTGTCAGGCGTAAATAACCGCGCAGACTATGGTTATCCTGAATCGGTTCGACGATTTGCCGATTAAAATAGCTACCGGCTTTTTTGCCGTCGAGCGCCAGCCGGTCGCGAACATGAATATTTTCTCCCGCGCGCGCCACCAGATCGCCGCGTTCGTTATAGACGCTGGCATCAAGGATCCGGCTCTGTTGTGTGAGTTGTTCCAGTAGCGGGTTAATCTGTTTTTCATCCGGAGTTTCACTGGCCATCATTGGTATCAGGTTCTGTGCGACCTGTTGCGCCAGCGTGCGCGCCAGCTCCTCTAACGGCAGATTGCGCTGTTTCTGGTTACTCTGACTAAACCAGGCGGCTCCCTGCATCAACGCAACCAGTAATGTGAGGCAGATCAGAATAATGACCGCACGATGCAGCCGGATTTTCAGTTTTACACGTAACATATCCCACCTTTAATATTTTCAGCTTCATGTTGCCAGAAGTGCGGGTTACAAGGTAGCCTCATGCATCATTTTCCTGGGATGAATAAAATAGTGGGGCCGTAATGCCAAATTGTTTGACCTGGCGCGACTTACCTGAAGATGTTTCTCTGTGGACGAGGCTACCGCTCTCACTCAGTGGCGATGAAGTGATGCCACTGGATTATCATGCCGGAAGTAGTGGCTGGCTACTTTATGGCCGGGGCCTTGATAAACATCGTTTGATGGCTTTGCACCGCAAGCTGGAAGCGGCGCTGGTCATCGAGTCCTGCTGGAATGTAGAAGATTATCAGGTGATTCGGCTGGCAGGAACGCTGACACCACGTACCACCGATCTGGCACATGATGCAGGGCTGGATGTCGCGCCGCTGGGAAAAATCCCCCATTTGCATACCCCTGGGCTGCTGGTGATGGATATGGACTCCACGGCGATTCAAATCGAGTGTATTGATGAAATCGCCCGCTTAGCCGGTACGGGTGAACAGGTATCGGCCATCACGGAACGCGCAATGCGCGGTGAGCTGGATTTTTCTGCGAGTTTGCGCCAGCGCGTAGCGACGCTAAAAGATGCCGATGCCCGCATTCTGTGGCAAGTGCGTGAGTCTCTGCCGCTGATGCCGGGGCTTGAATCGCTGGTGACGAAGCTGTCAGCATCAGGTTGGAAAGTGGCGATTGCCTCCGGGGGCTTTACTTTTTTTGCCGAATATCTGCGCGATAAATTCGGTCTGACGACCGTCGTGGCGAATGAACTGGAGATTATCGCAGATAAGCTGACGGGGCGGGTCAGCGGCGATATCGTTGATGCGCAATATAAAGTCGCGACGTTACGGCAATTAATGGAAAAGCATGCTATCCCCCATGGACAAACTGTCACCATTGGTGATGGCGCGAATGATCTCCCCATGCTCAATGCCGCCAGCTTGGGGATTGCTTATCATGCTAAACCAAAAGTCAATGAACAGACGGAAGTGAGCATCCGTCATGCTGATTTGCTGGGCGTACTGTGTATCCTTTCAGCGAGTATAAATCAAAAATAAGGGGTGAGTTGTGGCTAAAGCCGCCAGACGGGCCTTTGTCTGTAATGAGTGTGGCGCGGATTATCCGCGTTGGCAGGGGCAGTGCAGCGCCTGTCAGGCCTGGAATACGATTACTGAAATACGTCTTGCTGCTTCGCCACAGGTGGCAAGAAATGACCGTCTGACAGGATACGCGGGCAATGCCGGTGGTTCGAAAGTCCAGAAATTATCAGAAATCAGCCTTGAAGAGCTGCCGCGTTTTTCCACCGGTTTTAAAGAGTTTGATCGCGTGCTGGGTGGTGGTGTCGTTCCCGGTAGTGCGATTCTGATTGGCGGTAATCCCGGTGCTGGTAAATCGACATTGTTGTTGCAGACATTATGCCGATTGGCTGAAGAGATGAAAACTCTCTATGTCACCGGAGAAGAGTCGCTGCAACAGGTAGCGATGCGTGCATATCGTCTGGGCTTACCGACAGCCAATCTCAATATGCTTTCAGAAACCAGCATTGAGCAGATCTGTCAGATAGCGGATGACGAAAAACCGCAGTTGATGGTCATTGACTCAATTCAGGTGATGCATATGGCGGATGTGCAGTCATCGCCGGGGAGCGTCGCTCAGGTACGGGAAGGAGCGGCCTATTTAACCCGCTTTGCGAAAACGCGTGGTGTTGCGATTATCATGGTCGGGCATGTGACGAAAGATGGATCGCTGGCCGGGCCGAAAGTGCTGGAACACTGTATTGACTGTTCGGTATTACTCGATGGCGATACTGACTCGCGCTTTCGCACATTGCGTAGCCATAAAAATCGTTTCGGTGCGGTGAATGAGCTGGGTGTCTTCGCGATGACGGAACAGGGCATGCGTGAGGTCAACAACCCTTCTGCCATTTTTCTCAGCCGGGGTGATGAAGTGACGGCTGGTAGCGCCGTGGTCGTGATTCGGGAGGGGACACGGCCACTATTGGTGGAGATTCAGGCACTGGTTGATCACTCGATGATGGCCAATCCCCGGCGTGTCGCGGTGGGTCTTGAACAGAACCGACTGGCACTTTTACTGGCTGTCCTGCATCGTCATGGCGGATTGCAGATGGCTGATCAGGATGTCTTTGTCAATGTTGTTGGCGGGGTGAAGGTGACGGAAACCAGTGCCGATCTGGCCCTGCTACTGGCGATGGTCTCCAGTTTACGTGATCGTCCGCTACCCCAGGATCTGGTGGTATTTGGCGAAGTGGGGCTGGCGGGTGAGATCCGCCCGGTGCCAGGTGGCCAGGAGCGCATCTCTGAGGCAGCAAAGCACGGTTTTCGTCGCGCGATCGTCCCGGCGGCGAATGTACCGAAAAAAGCGCCGCATGGGATGCAGCTATTTGCAGTGAAAAAGCTTTCAGATGCGCTTAGCGTATTCGACGATCTATCATGATTGCAATTGAGGTTATCTATGTCGTCATTCGATTACTTAAAAATTGCTATTAAGCAGCAGGGTTGCACGTTACAGCAGGTGGCAGATGCCAGTGGTATGACCAAAGGGTATTTGAGTCAGCTACTGAACGCTAAAATTAAAAGCCCCAGTGCGCAGAAGCTGGAAGCATTACATCGTTTTCTCGATCTTGAGTTTCCCTGGCAGGAAAAGCGGATTGGGGTGGTTTTTGGTAAGTTTTATCCGCTGCATACCGGCCATATCTATCTGATTCAGCGCGCCTGTAGCCAGGTGGATGAGCTGCATGTCATCATGGGTTTTGACGAGGTTCGCGATCGTCAGTTGTTTGAACAGAGCGCCATGTCACAACAGCCGACGGTGCCTGATCGATTGCGCTGGTTGCTGCAAACATTCAAATATCAGAAAAATATCCGTATCCATGCGTTTAATGAAGCCGGAATGGAATCTTACCCACACGGCTGGGAGGCCTGGAGCCGTGGTATCAGTGCTTTTATGCACGATAAAGGCATTTCGCCCAATTGGGTCTATACCTCAGAAGAGGCCGATGTACCGAAATATCTGCAGTATCTGGGACTGGAAAGCCGGCTTATCGATCCACAGCGAACCTTTATGAATATCAGTGGCAGCCAGATTCGTGAAAATCCGTTTCGCTACTGGGAATATATCCCTACTGAGGTCAAACCATTCTTTGTGCGTACTGTGGCCATCCTCGGAGGGGAGTCCAGCGGTAAATCAACACTGGTCAATAAACTGGCCAATATCTTTAACACAACCAGCGCCTGGGAGTATGGACGCGATTACGTCTTTTCGCATCTTGGTGGCGACGAGATGGCATTACAATATTCGGACTACGATAAAATCGCACTGGGCCATGCAAAATATATTGATTTTGCAGTGAAATATGCAAACAAAGTCGCATTTATCGATACTGATTTTGTCAGTACTCAGGCGTTTTGTCTGCAGTATGAAGGATGTGAACATCCTTTTGTTCAGGCGCTTATTGATGAGTATCGTTTTGATCTGGTGATTTTGCTGGAGAACAACACGCCGTGGGTGGCTGATGGCCTGCGTAGCCTCGGCAGTCCGGCGGATCGCAAAGCGTTTCAGTCTCTGCTGGTATCATTGCTCAGGAAAAATAATATCCATTTCGTACATGTCACTGAATCCGATTATGACTCACGTTTTCTGCGCTGCGTCGGGCTGGTGAAACAGTTGATGGGTGAGACAGGATAACGGCTGCGCTTCACCTAGGGTCTGGTTGTCGCCGGGTGAAGGATCGCGTTTCACTCCGGAAGTTCTGCATCCGGTTTCGCAGTGGATGAGAACGTTAACGGTTGTCATAACCATAAGAAGATCATTTATCATCAACTAAGAGCCTGGCCCATTAGGCGTTATTGACGCAGCCAGTTTGGACACGGACAGCGCGGAGAAACCGCAGCGTACACGTAGTACGTGAGGATTTCGAGCACTGCCCAGGGCCAAAATGGCAAGTAAAATAGCCTAATGGGCCAGGCTCTAAAGGTTGGTGTACGGACTTCGGTATAAATCGACAAAAATTTCATCTGGAGAGGTGAATTTAGCGATTGAAATAACATCATTACTCTTATAACTACGCCAGCATACTGCCTCAACATGACACGTTTTCTGAGCTTCATATCCCTGCGTTTTTAAGTAATTCTGGATTGCAATACTATCCGCCGTGCCTTGAAAATGAACTGAAAAAACATATGCCTGTGGACCGCTGATATTGCTAAAACTGAATTCATAATGATCAGATATGCGTGGCATATTTTTTAGCAGGTCAGGGGTGTAATACTCGTATTCCGGTTTATCATCCTCGGTATAATGCGCACTATCCGCAAATCCCATTTTCAGATAGGGCCAGCTAAAAGCCAGTCCTGTGCCAGCCAATATCAGCACAGCGAAAGAGACGGTTATTATTTTCCTCACAGCCCCATCCTGTTATTCCCGGCACCCAGCGCTACAAATGTTTTATCTTTACCGCACCACAAGCGGCCAGTGATAACGACGATATCATTCAGCGGTTAATCAATTTCAGGCTTTCTGCGTGAGAGACTTCTCCGCCGTGACCCTTTCAGATTTTAGACCGCCACGAGATTTGAAATTCGGTTATGGAAGCATGGCATCAAAATACTTCTTTTCTTCCTGATAATTTCTAACAAGACAATTATTCACTTCAGTTATTTGTGCATCGGTTCCTTTAGAATCAATGGTTTCCAGTTGGCATTTTTTATCAATCATCTGCCCCCATGAATCTTTCAGGGATAAAATCAAAGAATTATGCCTGGGTTGTTGCTAATTTGTTTATCAATAGATCTATTCAAACTGTCTAATGAGGATTTAACTTCTCCTGTGCTTTTCTGGTTAATACTCGCTAGTTGGACATTTTCCGTTTTGGAAAATGCGGCAAAGCCTGCCGCAGAATATAAAGCAAATGAAATAAATAACAGATGTTCAATTTTCATAAAATCTAACTCTCCATCTCCCCTCAGTATCAGGACAGTTATCACCCCTGTTTAATTTAAGCTGTCTGTTTATTATAACGCGTACTACATGCGCATCAAATAAGGATGGGTGTTTATTTGTTATGTTGTGGGCTTTGTTGAATAAATTAAGGGTAGTCGATAGAGTCTATGGTTCCTTCGAATACATCCGTTATGCGATCCGGACACTATGCGGTATACCCAACGATGTCATTCGGTTCAGCGCTTTGATTATCGCCATCGCTTCATCCACCTGCGCATCATAGTCCCGCAAGCTCAGATGACCTCCCGGTAACGTTTTGACGCGGTACATTGCTGTTTCTGCCACTGAACGCCGGTAATAGCCTACTTTCTTTTTCCAGGCGTCATTACGGCGTGGTTACGCTCATGGTACTTCTCAGACCAGTATTGTGCACCACTTCGTGACGGGATGAGTGGCCTGATTTTTTCCTCAACAATGCATCGTGGCAGTAACGTGTGTCGTAAGCACCGTCTGCTGAAGCTTCCCTGATTTTCCTGTGGCTCTGGTTTATCAAACTCTGCGGTGCCTGTGCATCTGTTGTTCCGCTGAGCGATAAGTCGGCACAGATTATCCCACGCACTATATTTTTATTTCATATATGGTTAAAATTCCTTGTGGGAAATGTGTTTAATCTCAGACTAAAATATTAATGATTGATACTGTAGCAACACAATGGAGTAATTATGATATTCTCTAAAAAGTTAGCATGTATTTATCTGATACTATTAGTTTCATGTTTTCATGCAAGCGCAAACGATTTAATATTCAGGTGTGACGTTAAAAATCACAAGCAAATAAATTTATATAAAAATTCTGATGATATCATTTACTCTTTTGGCAAGGCTGGGAAAAAGCCTGAGCTTAAGTTATCGAGAAAAAAGCAACAAATCATAACGAATTTTGAAGCTTTATCAGGGAGATATGCAACTAATTCTATAATAATAAAAAATGGTAATTATGGCTACAGGTTAACAACCAGTATAGACCGAATTGCAGATATTCAGGAGCCATCTACTTCTCTGACAGTGATGAAGAATGACAAAGATCTCACTACCTTGCAGTGTATTAAAGGCAGTGAGCTTGGGGCACTTATAGCTATTGATGATTAAGAGCCTGGCCCATTAGGCTATTTTACTTGCCATTTTGGCTCTGGGCAGTGCTCGAAATCCTCACGTACTCCGTGTACGCTCCGGTTTCTCTGCGCTGTCCGTGTCCAAACTGGCTGCGTCAATAATGCCTGGTGAGATAAGCTCTAAGTAATTTGGTTTTACAATGAGGCTATGTGTAAATAGGCCGTTACGGTACTCGATTCTCGCAGTAGCCTGTTCAACATAACGCGTGTTACACTATGTGAGCCAAAAAAATACGAAGAATTGACCGCTTTGTGCGGATGAAAACTAAGGGGAATTTTGTGAAAAATCTTTTTGTGTTTTTTTTAGTTGGACTGTTTTTTTCCGCATTCAACGCCAGTGCAAATACGGAAATAGTTTTTCAGTGTATGACTAAAAACAAAAAAACGATCAAGATAGAACGAGTGAATGACACTCTAAAGTATACGTATGGCAATGAAAGAAAAAATGATTTAACTCTGGAGTCTCCGCTTTACAGCAAAGAATTTTCGGGAATTTTCTCGCCAGATGTTCAACTCGGAAATAAATCTGGACCTTATTTTTTCAATACCATTACATTCCATAACGGAGAATATAACTATTCAGTTATCGCACTAAGCGATATCAATGTTCCATCGGATACAACATTCACAGGTGTTGAAATTAGCGGGAAAAACATGAAAACCAAAGAAATCAAATGCTTAGAAGAAAGCATACAAGATAACTTCGAATCACTTTTTTCTTATGACCGCTCACGCAATAAATAAAATAAGGGCTTACCGTTAGGTGAGTCCTTATTCTTTTCCCCCATTAAAAACCATTAAATATTTTGTCGTTGACAAAATTAATCAAATTTTCATACCGTAAATCTTTTGTACCAGTACCGGGGTTTACTATATTAGTCACACCGTATGATGCATCTTTTGTTATGCCGTTATCAGCTGCTTTGTAAGCGCCATAAAAATCCCAAAAGAACAATGCTGAGCGCACAACTTGTTTTATGGATGCGGTAATTAATTCTGGGTTATCTTCATAATCCGCTGTATCGCACCAAACCTTATTAGCATACCGAGTAAACGCTCTATAATTATTTCTTCCGGTAAGTTGTTTCATTCCCCTGCCTTTATAGCGCCAGCCATCACCTGGCTCTGTATTGCCATTCCGTCCGCCGTAAGCCTTATTGGCTATGGCCTCTTGATCCGCCTTATGTGATTCGGTACGACCATCTGTTTGCTGTTCATCTGGATGTAATCTGTAATATCTGAAATTTTCGGGTAAGGCATGAGAAGCGTAATCCAGACTTTCACTGATTGAAAATTCAAGGCCTGTTTCCTGATAGACCTGAGCCATAAAGTGATACAGCCTGACTTCTGTATTAAGGTGGCAGCGTTCCAGATTATCGTTGAGTTCATCGGCAACCTGTTGAAGAACGTCATCATTGCCCCTGCGTGTATTCGTCCATATTTTTCGCAACATTGGCAGCGTGATTTTGCCTCCGGCGGGTTTAAGCATCTCCAGAAACTCCAGCGGATGAAAATGCCATACTGACCGCTGACTGGCAAACGGTGGCACCTTATCCATCCAGCGCGTGGCGTCCAGGAATCCTCCGTTGGCCATTTTCACCACAGGACTTTCATCCCTGGCCTTAAATATCGATGACCAGCGTGTATCTTCGCGGGTACTGTGCCAGTCGCTGTCGTGTTTCACTATCAGCCGTCGCGCATATTCCGGGATATTCATCTGGCTGGTATGCAGTGCGCCAAACAGTGATTCATCCTGGGATTTATCAGGATACGGGGCGGGCGGTCTTCTGTTTTCAGCGCAGCGGATCAGGCTGTCATAAAATATTTTTGCCTGTGCCGATTCGGGGCCTTTTTCACCGTTAAAGTGCGAGCAGATGCTTTTCATGGCATCAATAATCCAGCGTTCATCCAGCGTGCGGGTAAAATCGGTGGTGGGTTCAGCTTCAATACAGTGAAAATTTAGCCCGGCTAAATCATGCTGGCTGAGCTGCTCCACATCGTCCTGGTGCATCCACGTATGCGGACGGATCTGGAAGTAGGTGACTCCGGTTTTATCCGTGAACGGGTACGTGGCATCACGCGGAATAATTTTCCCGGCATCAACGAGTGTAACGGCAATCGTCTGCACAAAGGTACTTTCCTCTCCCTCGCCGTTACGCAGGTACAGCGGCCGTTTCAGCTTCAGCTTGATGAACTGTTTACCTGTTTTAATCCCCTTCGTGTTTGCGACCAAATCCGGCACATGCTTATCAAGGCTCAGCAACTCGATATGGGCCTTATAGTCGGTAGTGATAGTCTGCGGATAGTTATCTTCGCTAGGCTGTGTCCCTTAACCTAACAACCGCCTTAAAAACAACCTGATTGCCCCCAGTTTTAGCATGCTCAGATAGTTTCTGGCTGTTTTTTCTGAGCGCGTGGCTATTCGACGGTTTTCTTTCAGTATTGCAAAGCAGCGTTCCACCACATTGCGCTTTTTATATAACTGACGATCCAGTGTTCGACGACCATCACGGCTTGCTTTTTCGTTTGATTTGAAAGGAATAACTGCCTTTATTCCCTTCGTTTTTAAATAAATACGAAGATTACCGCCTGAGTATCCTTTATCCGCCAGCACAGCTTTGGGGCGCGACTTCAGACAACCACTTTTTCGAATAACACCGATTTGTCTGAGTAAGGGTTTTGCGTACTGACTTTCGTGAGCCTGCCCACCGCTCAGGCAGAAACTTAAGGGTAATCCTGTACCATCTGTTGCCAGATGGATTTTGGTGCCAAAGCCGCCGCGTGAGCGACCCAGCCCATGGTCATCTGAGTCATCGGGATATTTTTTGCACCCGCAGCCGCTTTCGGGCTCTGATGTTACTTCCGTCAAGTGCGATGACATCCCAGTCAATTAACGATTTTTCATCAAGTATCTGAAGTAATTTATTGAAAATACTGTTCATTACGCCACTTTTTGACCACCGGTTAAAACGGTTATATATCGTTTTCCAGCAGCCGTAACGTTCAGGTAAATCCCGCCATGGGGCACCGGAACAAAGGATCCAGAATATGCCATTCATGACGTGTCTGTGAGAAAAATAAGGGCGTCCCCCTCTGGAAGAGGCTTTTTCAGGTGGTAGCATGGGAGAAATCAGTGCCCACGCCTCATCCGGGAAATCGTAGCGAGCCATATCTAAAGGACTTTCTATAGTGAGACAGATACCAGATTGTACAAAAAATAGTTACGGGACACACCCTAGCCTGATCCTGAGCACCGAGAAACCCGACTGCATCCCCTGCTTTTACCATCACTTTCAGCGGCGCAGGTGGCACCACCACATCATCAAACACGCCATGATTCAGTGCGTTGTGCATCCAGTCAGGCAGAAACAGGTAACATTCGCCATCAGACTCCAGATATTCCGGACGCATCGAGACCCAGAACAGATCGCCTGCGGGTTTACCGTCCTGAAGATGCTGCACCAGGGCGAACGGCTCCGGCTGTTGTTCCAGTAAAAACGATTTCTGTTGCAGTACGGCAAGCATGTCATCCTGAACGAGCGTTCTGGCATGGCCCTGTTTGTTTGTCAGCACCTCCGGCGCGATTTCACGGCTGTCATCGTGGCGGGAGTATTGACGCATCCGCACCCCGTGGCCTTGCTGGGTGACCCGGTAAAGGGGACGTTTCGGAAATTCTGACAATGGCGCGATGTGCATGTAAAGCTGATACAGCGTCAGCCAGCAGGATTCATCCTGTTCGTCGGGCTTGTACACCGATTTGACCAGCACAAAGGTGCCGGACTGGCGCAAGGGGCGTTTCTGATAACACTCGATAGCGCGTAATCGCGGTTAACCCGCCATGCCACCACCTCACCGTCCATCATGAACTGGAGCGGCACCGATTTTTCCGGCGTCTCCTGATCCAGCACCGAAGCCGGAGATGATGACGTCCCGATATGGATGCCCCCATGCCAGTAACGATTAATGCCGAGTAACCACCAGCCATGGGCGTTTTTGCGGATATCGGTCAGCAGTTCGTTATAGTTCTTATACTCCCGTCCGTCGGATTTCCGTACCGGATAACGTATGTTCATTCTTTTTCCTTAAGTAAAATCCCTGAAACTGTAATCTGGCATTCCCGGCACCCAGCACCACAAATGTTTTATCTTTACCGTACCACAGGTGGCCAGTGATAACGACGATATCATTCAGCGCTTAATCATTTTCAGGCTTATCTTGCGATCGGTATCACATGGGGATGGGAGTGGCGCGGCCTGTCATTGATAGACGGGAAAGATGACAAGTAAAAGGAAACCTTTTATACTTCGCGCCGAAG
Organism: Enterobacteriaceae bacterium ESL0689; assembly: GCA_029433525.1. NCBI lineage: Bacteria > Pseudomonadati > Pseudomonadota > Gammaproteobacteria > Enterobacterales > Enterobacteriaceae > Enterobacteriaceae bacterium ESL0689. Next base: position 621,871 of record JAQTIF010000002.1, read on the forward strand.
CTGACCAGGCAGTCGCTGCTTCGCTGTCCTCTGTGAGAGACAAGCGAAGGGGAGGAAAGTCCGGGCTCCACAGGGCAGGGTGCCAGGTAACGCCTGGGGGGCGCAAGCCTACGACCAGTGCAACAGAGAGCAAACCGCCGATGGCCTGTGTTAACAGGATCAGGTAAGGGTGAAAGGGTGCGGTAAGAGCGCACCGCGTGGCTGGTAACAGTTCATGGCAAGGTAAACTCCACCCGGAGCAAGGCCAAATAGGGGTTCATAAGGTGCGGCCCGTACTGAACCCGGGTAGGCTGCTTGAGCCAGTGAGCGATCACTGGCCTAGATGAATGACTGTCCACGACAGAACCCGGCTTAACGGTTAGCTTCACCTTTTTGAAAACGCCCTGTGTCGTATCAGCGATGCAGGGCGTTTTGCTATTCACGCTGCAGGGGAGAAGAGCGCGGCGATCATCCCGCTCGTCGTGGCTATAATTGCTTCAGCATCCAGACTTCACAATCGACATGGCCGGTATATCCCATTGCTTTATCGATATATTCAAAACCGAGACGCTCGTATAACCGGGTGGCTTGCTGTAAAAAAGCAGTAGTCTCCAGATAGCATTGTCTGAAGCCCAGCTGCCGGGCATGATCGAGTGCCTGTTCGGCCAGTTTTCTGGCGATCCCCTGTCCACGTACAGAAGGCATAAAATACATTTTCTGTAATTCACAGGTATCGGCTGCCCCCTGGGCCAGTGGTGCGATACCGCCCCCGCCGACAACCTGACCATCCTGCACCACGACCCAGTAAGCCGATTGTGGTTGATTATACAGTTCGAAAAGCGTATCCAGATTGGGATCAGCGACGGTATAGCCTTTGTCAGCGCTCAGCCCGTATTCTGCCGATACCTGGCGGATCACATCGGCGATCGCGCGATTATCTGTGGCACTAATACGGCGTAATAATACGGTGGTGTTTGTATTCATATCCGCACCCGATAAGCGAAATAAAAGTGATGAACAAGGTGGTCATTATACTGGCAGTCACAACGCTATCAGTTTGTGACTGACAGATACGCCCTTACCGCAATCGGGTAAGGGCGTCAGGATCACAGTGCAGCGATGGTATCCCGTTGTTCAATCAGCGTGGCTTTGGCGGCGATATAGCCTGCCAGCTTCTCACGCTCTTTGGCAATCACCGCTTCCGGGGCACGGGCCACAAAGCCTTCATTAGCCAGTTTACCTTCGATACGGCCAATTTCGGCCGTGACTTTTGCCACCTCTTTTTCCAGACGTGCCAGTTCAGCTTGTTTGTCTATCAGGCCAGCCATTGGAATCAGCAGTTCGGCCCCTTCGACAATTTTGGTTATCGAGACAGGTCCTTTGTCATTCGCCGGTAATACGGTGATACTCTCCAGCCGTGCCATAGTTTGCAGGAACTGACGATTGTCATTGACCCGCCTCACCACTTCAGCGCTGGCATCACGCAGTAACAGCGTTAAGGGTTTAGCGGGCGCAATGTTCATTTCGGCACGGATATTACGTATCGCCGTGATCGCTTGTTTCAGCCATTCGGTATCTGCTGTCGCGACTTCATCCACCAGGCTGGCATCGTACTGCGGGAAGGGTTGCAACATGATGGTATCAGCGGTGACACCACACAGCACTTTGACCCGCTGCCAGATAGTTTCAGTAATAAAAGGAATGACCGGGTGTGCCAGACGCAACAGCCCCTCCAGCACACTGACCAGCGTATGGCGGGTGCCACGTAATGCCTCAGTCGTTCCGCCGCTCATGACCGGTTTGGTCAGTTCCAGATACCAGTCACAAAACTGGTTCCAGGTAAATTCGTACAGCAAGCTGGCGGCGATATCGAAACGGTAGTTATCCAGGGCTTCACGGCAGGCTTTCACTGTTTGATTGAATTCAGCCATAATCCAGCGATCTGCCAGCGACAGGGTCATCTCGCCGCCCTGAAAGCCGCAATCCTGACCTTCGGTATTCATCAGCACAAAGCGGCTGGCGTTCCACAGTTTATTACAGAAGTTGCGGTAACCTTCCAGACGTTTCATATCCCAGTTGATGTCGCGCCCGGTGGAGGCCAGCGCCGCCAGGGTAAAGCGCAGTGCGTCAGTGCCATGCGGCTCAATCCCCTGCGGGAACTGCTTCTCTGTGCGTTTAGCAATTCTGGCGGCCAGTTGCGGCTGCATCATATTGCCGGTACGCTTTTCCACCAGATCGGGCAGTGAAATACCGTCAATCATATCCAGCGGATCGATAACATTACCTTTGGATTTGGACATTTTCTGTCCTTCATCGTCGCGGATAAGGCCGGTCATATAGACGGTTTTGAACGGAACCTGTGGCTTACCGTTTTCATCTTTAATGAAGTGCATGGTCATCATGATCATGCGGGCAATCCAGAAAAAGATAATATCGAAACCAGAGACCATTACACTGCTGGGATGGAACTGGCGTAAGGCGTCGGTATTTTCTGGCCAGCCGAGGGTAGAGAACGTCCACAGGGCGGAGGAGAACCAGGTATCCAGCACATCTTCATCCTGACGTAAGGCAATCTCAGCACCGAGATGATGTTGCTGGCGTACCTCTTCTTCGCTGCGTCCGACATAGACCTTGCCCTGCTCGTCGTACCAGGCCGGGATACGGTGTCCCCACCATAGCTGACGCGAGATACACCAGTCCTGAATATCACGCATCCAGGAAAAGTACATGTTCTCATACTGTTTAGGGACAAACTGGATATCGCCATTCTCGACCGCTGCCACCGCCGGTTTCGCCAGCACATCGGCGCGGACATACCACTGGTCAGTGAGCATGGGTTCGATCACCACGCCACCACGATCGCCATAGGGAACCATCAGATCATGGGGTTTAATCGCTTCGAGCAAGCCCAGCTGTTCGATGGCCGCGACCACCGCTTTACGGGCCGCAAAACGCTCTAATTTCTGCAATTCAGGCGGAATGTGATCATGGTAAACCGTGGAGGCATTACCTTTGCTGTCATACACTTCGGCAGTTTCACGGATATCGCCGTCAAAGGTCAGAATATTGATCATCGGTAACTGGTGGCGACGACCAACTTCGTAGTCATTAAAATCATGAGCCGGGGTGATTTTTACACACCCGGTGCCTTTCTCCATATCTGCATGTTCATCGCCAATAATCGGGATGCGACGGTTGACCAGCGGCACAATGACGAATTTGCCGATTAAATTCTGGTAGCGTGGGTCCTGTGGATTGACGGCGACACCGGTATCTCCCAGCAGCGTTTCCGGACGGGTGGTGGCGACCACCAGATAATCTTTTCCTTCCGCGGTTTTGGCACCATCGGCCAGCGGGTAACGGATATGCCACATCGAACCTTTCGACTCGCGGTTTTCCACCTCCAGATCGGAGATGGCGGTGCGTAATTTAGGGTCCCAGTTGACCAGCCGTTTGCCGCGGTAAATCAGATCCTCCTGATAGAGACGGACAAACACCTCTTTCACCGCACTGGAAAGACCTTCGTCCATCGTGAAACGTTCACGTGTCCAGTCTACCGAGTTGCCCAGTCGACGCATCTGACGGGTAATGGTGCCGCCGGACTCGGCTTTCCATTGCCAGATCTTATCGATAAAGGCATCACGCCCGTAATCATGGCGGGTTTTTCCCTCTTCAGCGGCAATTTTGCGCTCGACCACCATTTGGGTGGCGATCCCGGCATGGTCAGTCCCCACCTGCCACAGCGTATTTTTACCCTGCATACGCTGATAGCGGATCAGGATATCCATAATCGTTTGCTGGAAAGCATGCCCCATATGCAAACTGCCGGTAACATTGGGGGGCGGGATCATGATGCAGAAAGGGGCCTTGCTTTCATCGCCGTTAGGTTTGAAATAGCCTTGCTTTTCCCAGTGTTCGTAAAGCGGCTGTTCGATATCTTGGGGGTTATATGTTTTGTCCATTATTTCCAGGTTGCCGTATTCAGAGTGAAACCAGCCATGCGGTACGCTTTATAGCGTTCACGCGCCAGTTGTTTCAATGTGTCTTCGTAAGGGACAAAGTCTATCACTTCTGTGAAAGCGGTGGCAAAATCTGCAAAGCTTCGCCGCAGGCTGATCAGAATGTCCCGTGGCGTATGACTGCGTTTTTCCGGCCAGGCTATCTCTACAGGCGCACCACCGCGCGGCCCTTCTCCCGCCAGATTATGCGGAACAAAATGATCAACCGGCCGACGCCATAACGCTTCATCAAGACGTATAGCCTGTTGTTCATCTTCACAAGCGATCAGCACACGTTGACCACTACGCCAGCGTTCCGCCGCAATGTCACATACCTGTTGTTCGACAGCGCTAAGGTCATCAACGATATTGTCGTGGTCGAGAAGATAGAACGTGGCGTTTTTCATGGTATTCGCTTCGGGTTATCGCCTGAATGGTTATGACTCTTCGCTGGTGTAGCCAGCGCGGTTAAGCAGGAATTGCGATAACAGCGCCACCGGGCGGCCTGTCGCGCCTTTGGCGCTGCCTGAACGCCACGCCGTACCGGCGATATCAAGGTGTGCCCAGTTATATTTGCGAGTGAAGCGTGACAGGAAGCATCCGGCAGTAATCGCTCCGCCAGGCCGTCCGCCGATGTTGGCCATATCGGCAAAGTTAGACTCCAGTTGCTCCTGGAACTGCTCGCCCAGCGGCAAGCGCCAGGCCGGATCGCCCGCCTGTTCGGAAGCGCTGATCAGTTCATGGGCGAGGGCGTTATTGTTAGCCATCAGACCGCTAATATGGTGGCCGAGCGCAATCACGCAGGCACCGGTCAGTGTGGCGATATCAATCACCGCTTCCGGTTCGAAACGTTCGGCATAAGTCAGCACATCGCACAGTACCAGGCGACCTTCGGCATCGGTATTCAGCACCTCTACCGTCTGTCCTGACATCGTTGTCAGGATATCGCCAGGGCGACAAGCCCGGCCGCCAGGCATATTCTCGCAACCGGCGAGGATACCGACCACATTCAGCGGTAACTGCAGTTCTGCGATCATCCGCATCACGCCATAAACTGCCGCGGCACCACACATATCATATTTCATTTCGTCCATATTCGCGGCAGGTTTGATGGAGATCCCGCCGGAGTCAAAGGTCAGCCCCTTGCCAACCAGCACGATCGGGCGCGTTTCTGGCGAAGGATGACCTTTATATTCGATCACTGACATCAGCGACTCATTTTGCGAACCGCTGCCCACAGCCAGATAAGCGTTCATCCCCAGCTCGTGCATCTGATGTTCACCGATAACCCGGGTCGAGATACTGTGGCTCCAGTTATCGGCCAGTTGCCGGGCCTGAGAGGCCAGATAAGCGGCGTTACAGATATTGGGTGGCATATTGCCAAGATCTTTCGCCGCTTTGATGCCGGCCGCAATGGCCAAACCGTGCTGGATCGCCCGTTCACCACTGGTCAGTTCACGTCGGGTCGGGACATTGAAAACCATTTTACGCAGCGGACGGCGAGGCTCACTTTTGTTGGTTTTTAGTTGATCGAAGCTGTACAGCGTCTCTTTCGCGGTCTCCACCGCCTGACGGACATTCCAGTAGTTATTGCGACCCTTCACATGCAGCTCGGTCAGAAAGCAGACCGCTTCCATGGAGCCGGTGTCATTGAGGGTGTTAATCATCTTCTGAATGACTTGTTTATACTGGCGTTCGTCCAGTTCTCTTTCTTTGCCACAGCCGATTAACAGGATGCGTTCTGACAGGATATTGGGAACATGATGCAGCAAGAGTGTCTGTCCTGCTTTTCCTTCCAGCTCCCCCCGACGTAACAGTGAACTGATATAACCGTCGCTGATTTTATCGAGTTGCTCAGCAATCGGGGAGAGACGGCGTGGTTCGAAGACACCGACGACAATACAGGCACTCCGCTGCTTCTCCGGGCTGCCACTTTTTACACTGAACTCCATGGATTACGCTCCTGAATCTTAAAGACAACCGCGCTGGCTACGGGTAAGATGGCAATCTTTCGTAACTATCTCTGTTGTAGCGGTAGCTTCATGTTAATCTTACTACCACCCGGATTCAGCAAAAGTTCTCTGATATCGGGAAGTGATGAGTCATTTAATCTTAGTGATATTAAAGAGAATAAATGACCTTTAAGCCATGAAACAAGCAATTTTCTTGCAATAAAATGGGTTTTTACGGGCGTATTTATAGTGATAATCATAAGATACCTGGTTCGTGAAACGCTGAAAAGCCAGTTGGCGATCCTGTTTATTCTGCTTCTTATTTTCTTTTGCCAGAAACTGGTAAGGATCCTCAATGCCACTGTCAATGGTGAAGTACCGGCTAATTTAGTCTTTTCCCTGCTGGGACTGGGGATACCAGAAATGGCCCAGTTAATTCTGCCGCTAAGCCTGTTTCTTGGCCTGTTAATGACACTGGGTAAGCTGTATGCGGACAGTGAAATTACCGTGATGCATGCCTGCGGCCTGAGCCGGGGCGTATTGATAAAATCAGCCATGATACTGGCGTGCTTTACCGGGGCTATCGCCGCCATCAATGTGATGTGGCTCAGTCCCTGGTCGTCTCGCTATCAGGATGCGACCCTGGCGGAAGCGAAAGCCAATCCGGGGATTGCGGCGCTCGTTCAGGGGCAATTTCAGCAAACCAGTGATGGTAGCGCGGTGCTGTTTATTGAAAATGTCCACGGCAGGCACTTTGAGGATGTTTTCCTCGCGCAAATCAGGCCGAAAGGCAACGCCAGGCCTTCCGTTGTGATCGCTAATTCCGGTGATATCACCCCCCTGCAGGATGGCACTCAGGTGATCACTCTCAATCAGGGCACCCGCTTTGAAGGAACGGCGATACTGCACGATTTCCGGATCACTGATTTTAAAAACTATCAGGCCATCATCGGTCATCAGGAGGTCGCCGCCGACCCGGATGATTCAGAACAGATGGATATGCGTACATTATGGCATACTCATACTGACCGCGCCCGTGCGGAGCTACACTGGCGCTTCACCCTGGTACTGGCGGTATTCATCATGGCGTTGATGGTAGTGCCGCTGAGTGTGGTCAATCCACGCCAGGGGCGGGTACTGTCAATGTTACCGGCCATGTTGCTCTATCTGATATTTTTTCTGTTGCAGACCTCGATTAAGTCCAACGGTGGTAAAGGAAAAATCGATCCGGTACTCTGGATGTGGATCGTCAATTTGTCCTATTTTGCCCTGGCAGTTTTATTAAATTTATGGGATACACTTCCTATGCGCCGCTTCCGCGCCCGTTTTAGTAAAGGATCGGTATAATGCAAGCGTTTGGCGTCCTTGACCGCTATATCGGCAAGACCATTTTCAGCACCATCATGATGACGTTATTCATGCTGGTATCGCTTTCAGGCATTATTAAGTTTGTTGATCAGTTAAAAAAAGCCGGTAAAGGCCAGTATGATGCGCTGGGCGCCGGGCTGTATACGCTACTCAGCGTACCGAAAGATGTGCAGATTTTTTTCCCGATGGCGGCGTTGTTAGGGGCGTTGCTTGGCCTGGGCATGCTGGCACAGCGCAGTGAGCTGGTGGTAATGCAGGCTTCGGGTTTCACCCGTTTTCAGGTCGCGCTGGCGGTGATGAAAACCGCGATCCCGCTGGTGCTACTGACGATGGCGATCGGTGAATGGGTAGCGCCGCAAGGGGAGCAAATCGCGCGTAATTATCGCGCTCAGAAAATGTATGGCGGTTCATTGTTATCCACTCAGCAGGGAATATGGGCGAAAGATGGTCAGGATTTCGTCTATATCGAGCGCATTAAGGAAAACAATGAACTGAGCGGCATCAGCATCTATGCCTTTAACCATCAGCATCGCTTACAAACGGTACGTTATGCCGCGACAGCCAAATTTGATCAGCAGAATAAGGTCTGGCAACTGTCGCGGGTCGATGAATCCAGCCTCACTGACCCGAAGCAAATTATTGGATCGCAGAAAGTCAGTGGTGTCTGGAAAACCCAACTGACGCCCGATAAGCTGGGGGTTGTCGCCCTTGATCCCGAGGCATTATCCATAAGCGGTCTGTATAACTACATTACTTATCTGAAGTCCAGTGGCCAGGACGCGGGTCGTTACCAGCTCAATATGTGGAATAAAATCTTTCAGCCGCTGTCAGTGGCGGTCATGATGTTAATGGCCCTGTCATTTATCTTCGGCCCATTACGCAGTGTGCCCATGGGGGTCAGGGTGATAACCGGTATTAGCTTTGGTTTTATTTTCTATGTGCTGGATCAGATATTTGGCCCGCTGACCCTGGTATACGGTATTCCACCGGTGATTGGTGCATTGCTGCCCTGTGCCAGTTTCTTCCTGATCAGCCTGTGGCTGATGATGAGAAAAAGCTAACGCTCTCTGCTACGCCAGGCGCTTAGTCAGCGACAGGCTATCCCCTGGTCGCAGAGCGCGGATAGTCTGCCAGCCTTGTCAGCAGCAGAATAATTAACGAAACAGCGTTTTGACCGCCACTGGGATCAGCAGCTGAGACCGCCAGTGAGCCAGGGTATGACGGGCCAGCTCGCCTAAAGCCTGATAAAACGGATGCCCTGCGTGTTCAATAAACACCTCAAGGAAACGGGAAGACCACGGCAACAAATGCCACGCCAACAATTGCTGGCACTCGTCGTGTCGTCCTGTTTCCGCCAGCCACGCGGTCAGTAGCAGTAATGCACCAAAATGATCTTCCGGCTCGTTTTGCGCGGTTGTGCAATGGATATTGTGGTCACGCAACCACTGGCGCAGGGCCAGCGTCGAGTCGCCAAACAAGACGCTTTCATGATCCAGCCACACCGATCCCCACGGAGGAGCGGGCAGCGCATAAGGGCCGATAAATAAACGCTGGAAAGCGTCGGCGAGGGGTTCATCGCTGTGACATTTAAAGGCGGGGGCTAACGGAGCCAGCGTCTCGGCAGGCAGCGGCCATTGGGTTTGCCAGTCATCGGCGGTAAAAGCCAGAACCAGTGGTGAAGCCTCGGTGCTCTCAGGGGTAAAGTAAAACAGCGCACCGAGGATGCGTGCGGCGATGGAAAAATCATCATGTTTTGTAAAATCAGTCATTTGTCATATCCGGATAAGTGCGGGGATAACCCCGCACAAATAGCCTAACCCGCCACCGCCATACCGACAGTCATATGCAGGCCATAGAACAGACCGCGACCGATTATCTCACCGATGAGTACCAGCACCAGAGCGGCGAATAATCCGCCGCTCGGTGGCATTTTGCCGCGGATTAGCGGGCAAATCCAGCAACCCAGTCCGACGGTCAACAACACCACACGCCACACCTGCCATGTCGCCCCCTCCGGCTCCAGCGCCGTCGCCTGTTGTACGGAGCTGTGAATGGTCGCCAGCGACATCCCTTGTAAGATGATCACTGCGATGCTGACGATCAGCGCCAGGGCACTGATACGGGCAAGCAGGACATTGTTAAAGGTAATGCCAGCGCGGCGCAGCAGCAGCGCGGCAAACAGGGGGCCGCTTAACAGCATGGTCATGAAAAAGGCCAGTGTGGTATATCCGGTATTCCAGGTGGGAACCGTCGTGATAAGGTAAACGCGGGTCATCGCCCAGACGAAGATCAGCCCCAGCACCATACTGACCAGTAGCCAGATCTTACCCAGCGCTTCCGGCATTTTGCCCAGCATGGTCACCAGCCACCAGAGGCCACCGACAGCGAAAAAGGTGGCGCCTGCCGCAATTTCGTTACTGAGCCCGGAGGCACCGACGCGATTGAGTGAATTCAGCGCCCGCAGCGGTGACCCCAGATGCAGCGTCGAGGCGAGCAGCCCCAGCCCCATCATCAGCCACAGAAAAAACAGATTACGCACCAGCCGCTGCCGGGCAGCGGCCTCGGTGGTGACCAACCAGCCCACTCCGCTGACAATCAGTGCGCCAGCAACGCATTGCCCCAGTACCGTAAAGAGCACCAGTGGCCATTCATGCCATCCATTTCCCATTTTACACCTCTTTCGGATTCGCCAGATAACCGCTGGTATCGCCAGTCGGGCGACTGTTAGCATTCGGTTTGATGACAATATTCGGCTGCGTGAAATGCGCCGCCGGTAAGGGCGCCACGGCCGCCAGATCACCATGCTCTTGCCGCAAACTATCGATCGGGCCAAAGTCCAGTGCCCGCAGCGGACAGGACTCGACGCAAATCGGTTTTTTACCTTCCGCGACGCGCTCATAACAGCCATCACATTTGGTCATATGTCCTTTCTTCGCATCATATTGTGGTGCGCCATAAGGGCAGGCCATATGACAATAGCGGCAGCCAATGCAGACATCTTCCGCCACGACCACAAAGCCATCTTCCCGTTTGTGCATCGCCCCGCTTGGGCAGACTTTGGCGCAGGCCGGATCGATACAGTGGTTACAGGAAATGGTCAGATAGTAGGCAAAGACATTTTGCTGCCAGATCCCGTTGTCCTGCTGCCAGTTGCCGCCAGCATATTCATAAATACGGCGAAAGTGGACATCGGGCGATAAATCCTTGTAATCCTTACAGGCCAGTTCACAGGTTTTACAACCGGTGCAGCGGCTGGAATCGATAAAAAATCCATACTGAGTTGTCATCGGTTACTCCTTATACCTTCTCAACCTGAACCAGATTACTGTGCGAGGGGTTCCCTTTTGCCAGCGGTGAAGGGCGGTGTGAGGTCAGAATGTTAATAGAACCACCGTGGTCAATTTTGTCGCCAAACATATCTGCTTTCAGCCACGCCCCCTGGCCGATGGCGGTGACGCCGGGCAAAATGCGCGGTGTGACTTTGGCGGCGATCAGCATCTGTCCGTTGCGGTTAAAGACCCGTACTGTGTCACCGTGCTGGATACCACGCGCGCTGGCATCCAGCGGATTGATCCATACCTCTTGCGGACAGGCTTGCTGGAGTAAATCAATGTTGCCGTAACTGGAGTGGGTACGCGCTTTGTAGTGGAAACCAATCAGTTGCAGAGGATAGGTTTGGCGAGCTGGATCATCCCAGCCATCAAAGCCGGTGGTATAGGCGGGGAGCGGATGGATAATATCACCCTTTTTCAGCTCCCAGGTCTCGGCAATAGTGGCCAGTCGTTCAGAGTAAATTTCAATTTTGCCCGAGGGGGTTTTCAGCGGATGGGCGTGTGGATCTTCGCGGAAATCGCGGAAGGCAACATAGTGCTCCTGCGGGCATTTTTTCCTGAAGATCCCCTGCTGCTTCATCGCTTCGTATTCCGGCATCTCCGGATTGCGCTCTTTGGTCTTCGCATACAAATACTGCACCCATTCATGCTGTGTGCGCCCTTCAGTGAATTTCTGGTACACATCCGGGCCGAGACGACGCGCGATCTCACTGAGGATCCAGTAAATCGGTTTCCTTTCAAACTTCGCCGAAGTTGCTGGCTGCCCGAGGATCACATATCCCATGTTACCGGCATATTCATGCGGTATAAGATCTTCCTGTTCCGTAGTCATCAAATCGGGCAACAGAATATCGCAGTATTTTGCCGATGCCGTCATAAAATGCTCAATGCCAACAATCATTTCGCACTTGCTGTCATCCTGCAACACATCATGGGTATGGGCGATATCGCTGTGCTGATTAATCAGGGTATTACTGGCATGGCACCAGAGGAATTTGATCGGAACATCAAGCTTATCTTTACCACGTACCCCATCACGGGTGGCGGTCATTTCCGCGCCACGCTCAATGGCGTCAGTCCAGGTGAAGACCGAAATCTGTGTCTTGACCGGATTATTGAGGGAAGAAAGCATCTCAACACCCAGATCCCAGGTCCCTTCCCGGACACCGGAGTTACCGCCATTGATGCCAACATTACCGGTCAGGACGGACAACATGGCAATCGCACGGGAAGTCTGTTCACCGTTGGAGTGGCGTTGTGGCCCCCAGCCCTGACAGATATAAGCGGGTTTGGCGGCGCCAATTTCCCGTGCCAGCTTGATAATTTTATCTGCCGGAATGGTGGTGATTTGTGCCGCCCATTGCGGCGTTTTGGCGATCCCATCGGGCCCTTCACCAAGAATATACGCCTTATAGTGACCATTGCGCGGAGCGCTCGCTGGCAGGGTGGTTTCATCGTAGCCGACGCAGTATTTATCGAGGAATGGCTGATCGACTAAATCTTCAGTGATCAGTACCCAGGCAATGGCGGAGGCCAATGCGCCATCAGTCCCCGGGCGGATCGGTAACCATTCGTCCTCGCGCCCGGCCGCGGTGTCGTTATAACGCGGATCGATCATAATCATCCGGGCATTAGAACGGGCGCGCGCCTGCTCGACAAAATAGGTCACGCCGCCGCCACTCATCCGTGTTTCGGCAGGGTTATTACCAAACATCACCACCAGGCGGGTATTGGCAATATCATCCGGGCCATTACCGTCGTTGCGGCCAAACATATAGCTCATTGCGGCACCGATTTGTGCGGTACTATAGCTGCCATAACGACTCAGGAAGCCGCCACAGGCATTCATCAGACGAAAGGGAGCTTTGGAGTTGGAAACATTGCCGCCATTCGCCCCGGTGCCATACAGTACATGTACCGCTTCGTTGCCGTAATCTTTCAGCACACGTTGCAGATTATCACTGATAGTATCCAGTGCCTCCTCCCAGGAGATACGCTCGAATTTTCCTTCGCCGCGCTTACCAACACGTTTCATCGGGTATTTCAGCCTGTCCGGGTGATTCATCCGCTGACGAATAGAGCGCCCGCGCAGACAGGCGCGAACCTGATGATTACCGTACTCATCGTTACCGGTGTTATCCGACTCAACCCAATAGACGGAATCGTCTTTCACATGCAGCCGCAGCATGCAGCGGCTGCCACAGTTAACGGTGCAGGCACTCCAGACCGCTTTTTCTTCGACGGCTGCGGAGGACGCCGGGTTAGCGGCACGAGCGAAGGGCAGGGTGAAAGCACCGCTGGCCAGCGCAAGGCTGCCCATCGCCGATGTTTTCACCAGATTACGGCGACTGATACTGGCCGTCATGATGGTGTCAGGTAGGGTGATTTTCATAATTGCTCACTTTGCTGATAAAAAATCGTTGTGCTTTCATTTGTCCGGCCCTGTCTTCGGCAACGGCAATATTCAGGCTTTTGGCCACGACATCCTGTGGTGTCGTCAATGCTTTTTAGAGCCTATCCCATTAGGCTATTTTACTTGCCATTTTGGCCCTGGGCAGTGCTCGAAATCCTCACGTACTCCGTGTACGCTGCGGTTTCTCCGCGCTGTCCGTGTCCAAACTGGCTACGCCAATAACGCCTAATGGGATAGGCGCTTAGCAGCGGGAGGGGATGCGATACGGTGCTGAAAATAATCCAGAAAATATCGCTGTGATTAGCGAAGTTATCGCCGAAATATTGACAGTAAAATCATTCACGGATGATTGAAATAATATGGCATCCCTACCACTACTGAAGTAGAAATTATTAATCTGATTGTGGGTGGTTATATATCAGGTAAAAGGGCATTTTTGCCGCATACTCTTCCTAAAGCCAGGGTTATTAATGCTATCGCTTGGGTTGTGGGCCCGATTTTTCTGGTGATCAAGAGTGTGAGAAACAGCAGACGTGATGTTGCGGTGAATGATGGCCCAGGCAGATCAGTAAAATAATATTGATTGCTGGGCGCTAAACCGGTGGCGAAATAGAAATACAGGCGTGATCAATTATTTCAGTATCAGGATAAAAGGATCTTTTGATAGCAAAGATCCTTCATCGTGTGCTTACAGATGTGCCGCTTCGTAAACTAATTTTCCCAGTGCTGCCCAGTCTTCCTGCTCAATCAGATCAGTCGGAACCATCCAGGAGCCACCACAGGTGATAACCGAAGGTAATGCTAAATATTGCGCAATATTCTTCGTGGTAATGCCACCGGTGGGCATAAATTTAATCGGATATACCGCACTCAGCGCTTTTAGCATAGCGACGCCACCAGAGGGTTCCGCCGGGAAAAATTTCACCACCGATAAATTAAATTCTAAGGCTTGTTCAGCAAGGCTGGGATTGTTAATGCCCGGAATAATAGCAATATTCTTGCTCTGGCAATACGCAACGATTTTGGGATTAAATCCGGGACTGACAATAAAATCAACTCCCGCATGCAACGCCTGATCAACCTGTTCAGTGGTAAGAACCGTTCCCGCGCCAATTAGTAATGTCGGATATGCAGTGCGAATTTTTTGTATCACTTCAATCGCCGCAGGCGTTCTGAGCGTGATTTCTGCACAAGGTAATCCATTATCAATCAGTGTCTTAGCTAATGGTAATGCATGACATACCTTATTGATGGTGATAACAGGAATAACTTTAAAATTTTTTAATTGCTCAATAATCTGGCTCATTAAATACTCCTTAAATTTCAGGCATATCGTGTTGTGGGATAATCGCTCCATGATATTGAATAACTTTTCCTGCCAATAAGTGGGCATGCTGTGCAGATTGCTCCGCGCTATTTCCTTTGAGTCGACTGGCTAAATAGGCTGCACTAAATGAATCACCTGCCGCCGTGGTATCAATAACATGAGCTACCTTCGAAGCAGCAACTTCAATACGTTGTTGATCAATTACAACGACACAGGGTTGGGCGCCTCTTTTTATTATGATTTCATTAACGCCCATCGCCTGGCTTCTGGTTATCACTTCTTCCAGTGACTCATTGCCATAAAGTGCCGTTTCATCTTCGAGTGTTAAAAATGCAATATCAGTCAACGAAAGCATGGTCTGATAGGTATTTCTTGTGACCTCTACGGAAGGCCATAATGATGGGCGATAATTATTGTCAAATATAATTACTGAGCCATTCTGGCGAGCATTTGATAATAAACTAAATAACTTCTGACGAGAACTTTCAGGCAGGATGGCAAGGCTAATACCGCTCAGATAAATAAAGGCACAGTCATTAAATTGTTGCTGTAAGGATGCGATATCAACGCTTTCTAACCAATATTTTGCGGCTGAATGTTGTCTCCAGTATAAAAACTGACGCTCACCATCAGGCGCTGTTTCAATAATATAAAGACCTGGAATATGATGCTCTGAAATAGCGACATGTTGCGTATGTAAACCTTCGCCCTGCCATTGCTTAAGCATGTCATGGCTAAATTTATCCTGACCCAAACCAGTATAGTAATAGGTGTTGATAGGATCATCTTTCGTTAAGCGAGAAAAATAGACTGCGGTATTTAACGTATCACCGCCAAAGCTTTGGGTATAAGTGCTGCCTATTTTTTTCATTTCGATCATACACTCGCCAATCACAGCGACATTTTTGACTACCATTTTTTCCTTCCTGCTAAGCTTAACCCGGTGTTAAAAAGCACATTAAAAGTAAATTTAATTGTTTCATTAAACATCAAGTTAGGTTTTTTTGCAACAAATGAAACGGCGTTTTGAAAAAAAATCTTGCTTGTGAATCAGTATCCTTCTATGATTACAATGCGTTAGTAAGTATTGATGTCAAAATACCTGATAAATGCGCTAAGGTATTTATTTTTATAGGGATGAAAAATAAAAAATGAATAAGACCAACCAATCTGAATCAGTTTCCTCGGTAACAAAAGTATTTAGTATTTTAACAGCATTAAGTGAACAAAAAGAGATTGGTGTCACTGATCTTTCTACCCGCCTGATGATGTCAAAAGCAACAACGTATCGTTTCCTGCAAACCATGAAATCGCTTGGTTTTGTTGCTCAGGAAGGCGATGCCGATAAATATTCGCTGACCTTAAAATTGTTTGAACTCAGTGCCAAAGCGCTCGAGTACGTTGATCTCATTGAGATTGCAGATAAAGAAATGCGCCGGATTGGTGAAGTGACAAATGAAGCTGTACATTTAGGCACATTTGATGACAATGCGATTATTTATATACATAAGGTTGACTCAACGTATAATTTACGGATGTATTCCCGGATTGGGCGTCGTAATCCATTGTACAGCACGGCAATTGGTAAAATTTTACTCGCATGGAAAGATGATGAGTTTATCAAACAATGTTTAAGTAAAATTGTTTTCGTTAAGAACACAAAAAATACCCTGGAGAATGGAGAGCAATTTCTTGAAGGTTTAAGTACTGTGCGACAAAAATTTTACGCAGAAGATAATGAAGAGCAGGAAGTCGGGATTCGTTGTATTGCCGTACCTGTTTACGATCGTTTAGGCACGGTCATTGCGGGTTTATCGATCTCCTTTCCGACAATTCGTTTCGATGAGAACAAAATAGATGAGTACGTTAGCTTAATTAAGCATGCAGGAAAAAATATTTCTGAGAAAATGGGATTTCATGATTATCCATTAATATAATTTTTGCCTGTCGCAAGCACACTTTGATCACTGATAGTCAATTAATATAAGAATTACAGGAAGTGATTTTTCCCGGGAATTTTATTCCTGTACAGCAATGAGATTACCAGTTAACATGGAACAGTATTCTTCTTTATTTTTAAAATCGTAATAATATTTGCGATGGCAAATGTTATTTCAATCGCTAATCCGCCAATGGAGCCTGCCCAGAGACTATAAATAATCCATAGCAAACTGCTGATTAAAATACCGATGCGCATCCTTTGAGCTTCTAAGCGAAACAGTGAGTAGGTGACAAGCGTCGTACCGATAACCGTCAGATACTGGATCGGCACACTGAGAGCAGGTAAACTCAGGCACCACATCAGAATGATAAAAAATAACATCACCAGAATATTTCGCGTATGCATAGAAGCAATATTTCTGAATATATTGATAATGTTCAGAATGGCCGCGACATAAGCATCCGGTCCTAATAAATAAAAATGGATTGCCATCGTAATATTGACCAGGGTGAGCTGAAAACGGAATTTATGATCATCTTTTTGAAAAAATGTACTCACACCAATAAGATAACCCAGATAGCCAATGATCTGGGGTAATGACAGCAATTCCTGCATAATTAATTGATATTGAGATAAATTCATCATGTTTCTATAAAACAAAAAAATAGGCTAATTAGCCTATTTTTTATTAACAGTGGGATGGGATTATTTAGCTAACAGACCACGGATATAATTTGTTAATTCCTGATCCTGGCTATTTTTAAAGAAACAGTCCTGGAAACGCTCGCCAGAAATCGCATGTTTAAGTAGCTCCTGGTCGAGTGATTTTAAGCACTCAATGAAAGGTTTATGCATAGCATTTTTCATATTATTCATAATAATAGCATTAGCATTCTGGGATTCACGACGCTCTGGTGGATATCCCATCCCTTTCTCACCATCGAACGCTTTTTCAAAAATATAATGAATATTCAGCTCAGCACCCCAGCCAAACCCTTTCGCAAAAGGCAGCGCCAGCGCATTCCCATTATTCACCTGGGCAAACAGATAGGCATCAGTTGGATCAATACAATAACCACAATTAACACCTGGGAAGGAATTTAGCGCCATCAGTGCGCCTTGTCCGGTGCCACAACCAGCAATAACAAAGTCTACCGCTTTACTATTCAGAAGAATAGCACCAATAATGCCAAGATGGACATAAGTTAAACGATGATCATTATCATCACTCATCCCAACATTAAAAACAGAATATCCTTTCGTTGATGTGACAGTGTTCAGTTCGTTTAAAATGATGCTATTTTTAGCCGCCTGGCTAAATTCATTCATTAGCGCGATTTTCATTTTTAACCTCAAATTAGAATAAAACTACATAAAACACTTTATTATCAGCAGAATAATCATAAAACCAGTCATGGCAGTAAGCATATAGTAATCCTGAACTTTTGACAATAGATTTCAATAAAAATGAAACGATGTTTTGATATCTTTCATCGCCGTGATCATGATCACGGTTTATCTTTGCCGATTCCGGTAGGTTATGCACCATGTCTGGAAGTTTTTAACATATTATATTTTATAGCTTACATTTTAAGTGAGGATATATGGCTAAGGGTGATATTAGACCTCTTGATTTCGTGGTATCAGTAGACAGTGAATCAAATAATGAGATTATTCGCTTAACACCTGCTGGTATTCTCTGCCATAGAAACTATTTTTATCAAAAATGCTTTACTAACGATGGCTCAAAATTAATTTTTGCCGGTGAATTTGATAAAAACAGAAATTATTATCTACTTGATCTAAACGAAAAAACAGCAAAACAATTAACTGAAGGAAAAGGTGATAACACCTTTGGTGGTTTTTTATCGCCGGATGATAAATACCTTTTTTACGTTAAAAACGAAAAATGTTTACAACGTGTTGATCTTGAAACATTAGAAGAAAAGACAATCTACACTGTTCCTGATGAGTGGGTAGGTTATGGTACCTGGGTTGCTAACTCAGATTGTACCGATATTGTCGGTATTGAAATCTCGAAGCGTGACTGGACGCCACTGAGTGACTGGAAAATCTTTAAAGAGTTCTATCATAAAAAACCGTTGTGCCGACTCATTAATATCAACATCGCAACGGGAACCACTCATGTCATTCTTGAGCAAAATACCTGGCTGGGTCATCCTATTTATCGTCCGCATGATAATAATACCGTTGCTTTTTGCCATGAAGGCCCGCACGATTTAGTGGATTCCAGAATGTGGCTCATTGATCGTAATGGTGCAAATGAACGTAAGGTTCATGACCATTTACCAGGTGAAAGCTGCACTCACGAATTCTGGATCCCGAATGGTTCGTCACTGGCTTATGTTTCTTACATAAAAGGCCAGCAGGAACGCTATATTCGTACCTATAATCCGACCACCAACGAAGATAACTTAGTCATGGAAATGCCCGCTTGCTCGCATTTAATGAGTAATGACGATGGCACAATGTATATCGGTGATGGTACAGGAAGCCCTGTCGATGTTAAAGATACTTCCGCTTATAAGATAGAGAACGACCCCTGGTTGTATATATTAACACCTAAAAACCAACAAGCGTATAAACTGGTAAAACATAACAGTTCATGGCAGGTTTTAAATGGTGACAGGCAAGTGACTCATCCTCATCCTTCTTTCACACCTGATAATAAATATGTTTTATATTCATGTGATGCAGAAGACGTTCCCGCACTGTACTTAGCGAAAGTACCGGATGAAATTTTAAATCAAAAATAATTTAATCTCTTTCCGTGGAGTTGAAAATGTCTGTTATTAATATGTTTTCTCTAAAAGATAAAATTGCGCTAGTGACGGGAGCCTCATACGGCATCGGTTTTGAAATTGCGAAGGCACTTCATAGTGCCGGTGCAACCATCGTCTTTAATGATCTCAATGAGTCTAATCTAAAAAAAGGACTGGACGCTTACAAAGCTGCCGGAATTCATGCTCACGGATATTTGTTTGATATCACTGATGAAGCAAGTGTTGCTGCTAATATAAATAAAATTGAAAGCGAAGTCGGTGTTGTTGATATTCTGGTCAATAACGCAGGTATTATTCAGCGGCAACCGATGTTAGAAACATCAGTGACTGATTATCGCAAAATCATTGATATTGATCTTGTCGGTCAATTTATTATGGCAAAAGCTGTATTACCGTCAATGATCAAAAAAGGTCATGGTAAAATCATTAACATTTGCTCAATGATGAGTGAGCTGGGCCGTGAAACTGTTGTTGGTTATGCCTCCGCTAAAGGTGGCCTGAAAATGTTAACCAAAAATATTTGCTCCGAATTTGGTGCAGAAAATATCCAGTGTAATGGGATTGGTCCTGGATATATTGCGACTCCGCAAACCGCACCGCTCAGAGAAAAACAGAGTGACGGCAGCCGCCATCCGTTTGACCAGTTTATTATTGCCAAAACACCTGCTGGGCGGTGGGGAACACCTGATGATTTAGCCGGTGCAGCAATCTTTTTATCTTCTGATGCATCAAATTTTGTTAATGGTCATATTTTATATGTTGATGGTGGTATACTAGCCTATATCGGTAAACAACCGTAATCAATCATATATCATGAATAATAAATAAGTAGTTTTTTAACTACTTATTTTATTTTTATGCTGGAGGTTAATGTGTTTGTATTTAATGATGAAATAGAGATTGAAGATCTGGGTGCAGGAATAAAAAGAAAAATACTTGCTCATGGTGGTAAAATGATGGCCGTAGAAGTTCATTTTGAAAAAGATGCGGTCGGCACTTTGCATAATCATCCCCATGAACAACTGACCTATGTTTTATCGGGTGTTTTTAAATTTACTATTGGCAATGAGGTTCATGTTGTTAAGGCCGGTGACACACTTTATAAAGAACCTAATGTGATGCACGGTTGTGTTTGTCTGGAAGCCGGTATACTATTAGATACGTTTACCCCTCAGCGCCTGGATTTTATTGCAAAAGCATAATTATATCCACGATAAATATTTTTATCGTGGCCAGGGGACTTCTGTGCTGATAAAGGATCCTTATCATGAATTTTACTGACAATAGTTTATATTATATCGGTCAATGTATTGGGATCCTTGCTTTCTTTATTGGTTTAACTGTCTTCATACAACGTGATGATAAAAAATTAAAACAGCGACTTGTCATCTATTCATCATGTATTTCTCTGCACTATTTTTTTCTCGGTGCCACACCTGCGGGGGTTAGTGCACTATTAACTTCAGTCAGAACATTGATTTCAATCTACTTCAGAAAAAAAATATTTATGTATATATTTATTTTTCTGGTACTCGCTCTGGCTGCTCCTGATATAAAACACGGAATGGAAATATTACCCGTATCTGGCACAGTAATGAGTACCATCGCTTTTTTTACTGCGACACGGTTAAAACTGCGAGTCATCATGTGGTTATCAACCGCACAGTGGGTAGCTTATAACCTGTGGCTCGGCACTATTGGTGGCACATTAATTGAAACGAGTTTTCTTATTATTAATGGGATAGCGATATTGCGTTTCAGATTATTACTCAAAAAAGGGATCGACCCCTTTAGTCACTCCTGATTTTATTCATATCAAACCATTTCGTTGACAACGGAACACGCGAATCTGAACAGTCAATGTCAATTTTTGCAATATACTTTATAGCTATTTCCATTTATTGATAATAAAAAATGCAGCAAATGTAACCGCAATGTGTAATTTTTCATCTGTAGCATAAAATCATTATAAATATCAATAAGATATGTTATGCATGCGCGGAGAAAATATTTTATAAATCTTATTTGACCTCTATCACATACTGATAAAAAAAAACTTCTCTTTTATTTTCATATATAGCAACATAATAAAACAGTATTTCATTATTTAAGAACTTCAATTTTATTTTTATTTATTGCATTGATAAGGTGATATCTATGGTTGCTGAAAATAAAAATATTACCGCACTAACCCGATTTTCGTATGGGAGCGGTAATTTAATTGGTAGCGGTGCATTAGCAATAAGTGGCGCATGGTTGCTGTATTTCTATACAACGTTTTGTGGTCTATCTGTCATTCAGGCAACATTGATATTCTCTATCGCAACCTATCTGGATGTGATACTGAATCCACTGATGGGATTTATCACTGACAATTTTAATCAAAGTAAGCTGGGCCGTCGCTTTGGCCGGCGTCGGTTCTTTATTATGATTGCCATTCCATGCATGGTTATCTATCCATTGCTGTGGGTTAGTGGCATGAATTTTTGGTATTACTTATCAACGTATATATTATTTGAAGTTATTTATACGATGATTATGATACCCTACAATACATTGCCTGTTGAAATGACTAAAGATTTTA
Source organism: Enterobacteriaceae bacterium ESL0689 (assembly GCA_029433525.1). Lineage (NCBI taxonomy): Bacteria > Pseudomonadati > Pseudomonadota > Gammaproteobacteria > Enterobacterales > Enterobacteriaceae > Enterobacteriaceae bacterium ESL0689. The sequence continues at coordinate 643,570 of JAQTIF010000002.1, forward strand.
ATCAACGAACCTACTTAACCGGTTCGAAAGCGATGTTTGGTAAGGTTGCTAATTTTCTGGCAGCGGCAATTCCCGGTGTTTTCTTTTACTTCTTTAATAAAGAATCAGCGACGCCTTTTTTCTTGACCGGTGTGACTTACGGTATTATTATGGCGGTAGCATTAATTTTGTTGTATTTTAATAGCTGGGAAAAGAACCCAAAAGATGTTGTCGATGAAGTAACAAAAACCTTTTATGATGGTTTTATGAAGTTATTTCTGGATCTGTTTTCTACGTTCAAATTAAAAACATTCAGAACCCATCTGGGAATGTATCTGTTTGGTTTCGGCGCCGAGTGGCTTTTTACTTCTACCTTTACTTACTTCATTGTTTTCAACTTAGAACAACCACGTGAATTTGTTTCTCAAATGAATTCATTGAGTAGTATCTGCCAGTTTGTTTCAACAGCATTCTTTATGATGTGGTGTGCAAAACGCGGCTTTAAACGTCCATTTATTATTGCCATTCTGATTGTTATCTCCTCAGTGATTGGTTATGTCGGGATCTTTTATTTCCATATTCCTCATCTTACCATGGTCATTGTCGCAGTTACGATTTGGTTTGGTCTTGGTACTGGTGGTGTTTATTACATTCCGTGGAGTGTTTACGCATTTTTAGCAGATGTTGATGAAGTTTTAACCGGGAGACGTCGTGAAGGCTTATATGCCGGTGCCATGATTATGGCCGGTAAGCTAATGCGTGCAACGGTTGTCTTTATTCTTGGGGTCGTATTGACATCATTTGGTTTTGAATCAGGTATTCATCATCAGCCCGCCAATGCGGTCAATGCAATTAATGGTGTGATGCTCTTTGGTGTCGCTGGTATGGCATTAATTAGTATTTATTTCGCAATAAAAATGAAATTAGATAAAGTATCTCATGCAAAAATAACCCAGGAACTGGAGCGATTAAAACAGGGTGGCAGAAAGGAAGATGCGACGCCAGAAATAAAGAGTCTGGTAAAACAGTTAACAGGCTATGAATATGAACACTGTTTTGGCCAGAATAATGTCGGTTATAAACATAAAAAATAATGAGACTTTATAATATGAAAAAAAAATTATTGATTCTTCCTCTGTCATTGGCGCTGTTTTGCCCATACGCATCGGCGCAAGACTGGTATGCAACCGCTTTTGGACAATCAACTGATGCCAATTTTGCTTCGTTGATTGCGCCCTCTAAAGTCGGACGCAATAACGTCTGGGTTGCCGGAAATAGCCAGTTTTTGCAGCCAGGCCAGTCGTATCAGCTGCCCGTTGACTTCTATATTGAAAGTCGTGGCGGAAAAATTGCTAATTCACATGATGGTATGACGGTTTTCTATACTACACTTGATATCCATCAGACATTTGTACTTGAAGCGGATTTAACTCTGGAACAACTTGGCCCGGAAGTGGATGGCAAATCTCCCGCTGCGCAGGAGGCGGCGGGCTTATTTGTGCGTGATATTATCGGGTCTCCCCGACAAGAGCCGCAATCGCTGGGTTTTGAAGAGTTTCCACAATCATCTAATCTACTGATGAATGCCTATATTACACAGAACAAAAAGAATGATAATCTGGTGCAGATAACCTCCGTGGTCAGAGAAGGGGTAATGAACTCATGGGGGAATGAAGGTATCACCATCAGTAAAACACCGGTGGTTAAGAATATTGATTATACAAAAAATAAGCATCAGCACCTCACTATCGAGCGAACCACGAAACAATTTATCTTAACTGTCACAGATAAACAGAGTGGTGAGAAGAAAACCTGGCATTTTGATGACTATCAGGGCTATATGAATCAGCAGGATAGTAAAAAATTATCGGTTGGTTTCTTTGCTGCCAGAAATGCCAAACTGGAGGTTAAAAACGCTACCCTGAAGATCGGTAAAGACGTCGTTGATTACGCTAAATTGCCTGATAAAAAATCTGTCCTCGTCCAGGGCCATAAACCTGAGATTCTGCAGGCGTCAGCGAATAAAGTGGCCAGTGATCACATAATATTACAGTTTGCCGTTAATCAGCCAGGATCGCTCACCTTAGCGGAAACCAAAGAAACGAAAAATGTTAAGGCCGGTGATTTAACTGGATTCCCTGTTAAATTAAATAGAGGCGTTAACAGTTTCACCATCACTTACCGCGCTCAGGGAACAGAAAACAGGCAAACGGTGATGGTTGACTCTGTCAAATCCACCATTACGGATTTATCAAAAATTTATGTTTGTAATAGCTGTAAAAGTGATGCCTCAGGAACTGAGCAAGATCCTGTTGACTTAAAAACAGCAACCGAGCTTGTCGCACCCGGTGGTCAAATTTTGTTACATGATGGCTATTATCAGGGGATAACATTAGAGAAATCATTGAGTGGTTTACCGGATAAGCTAAAAACCCTGCAAGCGATTAATCGACATAAGGCTATCTTTATGACTCAAACCTTTAATCTGGATGCAGATTACTGGCACCTTAGAGATGTTATTTTTGATGGTAATGTCGATAATACAGAGAACAAGCCGGCCTACTTACGTATTTCTGGGAGCCATAATATTGTCGAAAGAGTTATTGCCAGAAATAATGATGATACCGGTATTGCGATTAGTGCAAAAAGCAAGGAACGTCAATTCTGGCCTGCGCATAATTTAGTTCTGAATTCAGACTCGTACAATAATCTGGATCTCTCAGGTATTAATGCTGATGGCTTCGCCGCCAAACTGGGTGTCGGAGCAGGCAATGTTTTCAGAGGATGTATATCACACCATAATGCGGATGATGGCTGGGATCTGTTTAATAAAATCGAAGATGGACCGAATGAGCCAGTTACCATAGAAAACTCCATTTCATATGCGAATGGCTTGCCATTTAATAAACAAAATATTGCCAAAGGTAGTATTGGTAATGGTTTTAAACTCGGTGGTGAAGGACAGCCTGTTAATCATAAAGTGATTAACTCCATTGCATTTAATAACAACATGGATGGTTTTACTGATAACTTTAACACTGGGTCGTTAGTTATTGAAAATAATATTGCATTAAATAATGCACGCTATAACTATATTTTGCGCACCAATCCTTATTCATTGCCATCATCGATTATGTTTAATAACAATTACTCTATAAGAGATAGCTGGCATGATAATATTAAAGACTATCTTGGTGAACAAGTTAAGGCGGTTAATTATAAGGTGCTCTCATCAACAGAGCTTACTGATATCCCACAAGATATAAAAATCTTGCGTGATGATAATTATAATATTATTTATCCTGACTTCTTTATTAAGCTAAGCCCAGATATTAAATATCATTAATTATTAGCCATCTCTATTATTATAGAGATGGCATTGTTTCAAGCATGCAAAACTTAGTTATAAAATAACCTGTTAGTTAAATGTAATAAGGTATTTATTATGCGAAAAAGAATACTGCTTCTCATTTGTTTTGTATCGGGCAATGCATTATCTGCGATGGTTGAGTTAGGTTTTGAAAATGAGCAGTATAATCATCATTATAATACAGCAGATGTTTTCATGCCTTATGTTGCAACTAATTTCAGTCCTTTAGATGATTCGAAACTGAATATATCAATGAAGTATATGTATCAGAATCAATATGGTAAAAAACATGCCACATTATCAAAAGATAAATTTAAAACAAATCGTGATAGGATTGAAATGTATGCAAAAGGTTATAGCTGGAAATTCGGTGATTATACCCTCGCGCCGGAGCTCGGGTTCAGATATGAAGCATGGGATATAGATTACAGTAATACCAGCAAGCAAGATAAACGTAAATTAGAACTGCGCTTCTTTCCTAACATGAATTATAAAATAACTAAGAACGCCAGTTTATATATGAATGGTTTTATCGCTCCTGTTTTTATGCAAACAAAACAGGAATCAAGAAAAAGTGCTGATTTTACCAAAGGTGAACTTAAAACTAACCACTATAATGGCGATTATTACCAGGAATTACAGGTTTTAGGTGTTAAATATACTATCAATGATAATCATGCCGCCTGGTCATCAATCTATAATGAACGAAAACATCAGGAATATGCCTCAAGATATGACAGATGGCAATTACGCTTAGGCTATAATTTTAAACTTAATGATTCATTTAATATTAATCCTTATATTCGTTATGACCTTTACTACAAAGAAACAAATATAGAATCGAGTGCGTCAAAAGGACTCACGCGCGATAAAGATGAGCAGCGTTACGGAACAACGTTTAATTACATTATTCATTCAGGATTTAGCCTTACGGGTGAAGTTTACTGGCAAACGGCGCATGTTGAAAACTATCAAGGGGTTAGCTCGGAAGATAAGAACAGAATGTTCTATAAGTTAGGCATCAGGAAAAACTTTTAGTCTGATATCATGGTATTTCTTAGCGTCTGGCCCATCAGGCTATTTGACTTGCCATTCTGGCTCCCGGCAGTGCCCGAAATCTGTACGCGGCGGTTTCTCCGCACTGTCCGTATCCAGACTAACTGCATCAGCAACGCCTGGTGGGCCAGACGCTTAATTCAATAGCAGTAATAAAATTAATAATTTTTATTTGTGAAGATATGATAATATTATTGATGAATAAACATTAAAACTCTTAACTAAATGTTAAGAGTGTGGCCGATCCTTTCATTTTAATCTGAGCAAGTCGTAACGTATTTGCAGTCCAGGAAGAAACAGGAGAAAAGGTGCGCGAATAGTATGCGCGCAGTCGACTGTTTCACGGGAATGATAATATTGAAAGGTATGTTATTTATGTCTCAGACGCTTCAGTCCAGCCACTGGTTGCCGTTAACACCGGAACAGTTTGATTTCTGGGAAGAATTTACATTTCACCCCCATGAGCCCGTCTCAACCGTTGCCCACTGTATTACCTTACGGGGGAATATCAACCAACACGCATTGCTTGCGGCGTTAAATCAGGTGATCGAAGAAACGGATGTCTTTTCCGTACAATTTCGCTTACCTGACGGAGAAACGAAGCCGGTACAGTGTTGTGATCTGCGCTACAGTCCGAAAGTACGGATTATCGATCTGCAACAGCGGACATCCACTCAGGTCGTCGCCAGAGCCATGATGCAGGGGGATATTGATGGTCAGCTTAATTTATTGCGTCAGCCTTTAGCTGCCGTATGGTTGATTTGTTTCTCACCGGATCATTATGCGGTCTATATCCGGGCGCATCATATTATCGTCGATGGCTTTGGTATGGCGTTAATTGAACATCGCTGCGCTGAATTATATCAGGCAGGTTGCCAGAATAGCGCTTCCGGGCTGCCTTTCCGATCGTTTAATGACTTTTTGCATGAAGAGCATCAATATGCACAGAGTGAAAAATGGCAAAAGGATCGCCTCTACTGGCATCAGCAGCTGGAAAAGGCACCTCCATTAACGGTACTGCAAAAAGGCGGGGAAAATTATGGCACAGCGTGTCTGCATAGCGACGTATCGCTTCCCTCCGCCTTTGGCCAGCAGATTATCGCGCTTGCTGAATACAGTGATACTGGCTGGCCGGATATCTTGCTGGTACTGTCTGCCATCTGGGTGGCAAAATACCTTCCTGATTTACAATGTGCTGGTGTCCTGCCTGTCTGGGTGCCGGTGATGAATCGTCGCGGTTATATTGCGGCGAATACCCCGGCGCTGGCGGTGAATATTTTACCGCTATTTATTACTCTCCACGAGCCGGAAACCCTTGTCGCATTACTGCAACGTATCACCGTCGCTTTACATCATATGCGTGCTCACAGTCGCTATCGTATAGAAACCCTGGCAGCTGATCGTGGCATCGGCAGAGGGATGCGTTACTTTTTTTCTCCACTGATTAATGTACTGCCCTTTGATCCACCGGTTTTTGTTGGCTGTGAAGCAACCCGCGAGGTGATGGCCAGCGGTCCCGGTGATGGATTTAATATCACCTGGCGCGGACGCAGTGACGGCAGTGAGCTGCATCTTGATATCGATGCCGAAGCGGATAAATTTAATGGTATAGATCCCGATGCCATGAGCCACAGTTTAATCAGTTATCTGACTTACTTGCTGGCAGAACAACAGTGGGATCGCCTGTTACCCGGAGATTGCTAAACAACGCAGATGGCCATCGTTTTGATGGCCGTTTATTATATACTGTCCCATGCTGTTGAACATCTTTCATACTGACATTTGAGATACTGGGATAAGGGTTTTTGAGATAATCAGCAAAAGTGTTTTCCCTAATTTATGGAATTTATTACTTTTTTTGCTATATTTTTGAGATGTTGTCATACCTCATTAGAGATAACTAAACATCATGGCTCAATTTAATCACTTTGAACTCGCGCTGCTGAACCCTGATTTTGACTCCCCTTTGGTCGATGCGTTGACGGAGCTGGAGTTACTCCGGCACCTGCGGCTGGAAACCGATGTTCATCCCATCTTGTTTGCCCAGTTAAAGGCCGTTTTCCACATGCTGGAGAGTCTGGGCTCTGCCAGGATTGAGGGAAATCACACCACGCTTGCCGACTATGTTGAAAGCAAGGTTGAAGGAACTCAGAGTTCGACGGAGCAGATCAAAGAAATCAACAATATTGAAGCCGCGATGGCGTATATCGACGAAAGTCTGAGCCATGGCGATGAGATCACGGAATATTTTATCCGTGAGCTGCATAGTCTGGCGGTAGACGGACTGCAACAGGAGGGAGACCGAACGCCAGGTGCATACCGGCAACATAACGTCAGCATTGCTCAGTCTGAGCATCTGCCGCCAGAACATATCCGCGTTGCTGATTATATGACGGAACTGACGGCCTTCATTAATCGTGCTGATAAACCAAAGTACGATCTGATGAAGATCGCACTGGTGCATCACCGCTTTGGCTGGATACACCCCTTTGGCAACGGTAATGGCAGAACGGTCAGACTGCTGACTTATGCGTTGCTTATCAAGTATGGTTTTAATGTGCAGGCGGGGGGACGGGTTCTCAATCCGACAGCGGTATTCTGTAACGATCGTGAACGTTATTACGCCATGCTTTCGTTAGCCGATAAGGGAACTACGCAGGATCTGGAAGAGTGGTGCTTATATGTGCTTTCGGGGATCTCCTCTGAGCTGAAGAAGGTCGATCAATTGACCAGCCACGCTTTCCTGAGCGAAAAGATCCTCTATCCAGCCATCGATTTCTCATCGGAGAGGGGATTGATAAACTCGCTGGAATCAAAGGTTCTGAAACGGTCTGTTGAACTGGGGACGATAAAAGCGGGTGACCTGCGTGCTGTTTTGCCCGATCTGAAACCGGCGCAGGTGACTTATCAGCTTGGCAGGCTGATTGAACGGGGATTACTTCAGCCAGTAGAGCAGGGGGCTCGTAGCTATACGGCGAAGTTTTCTAACTCGTATCTGATACGCGGAGTGATTAAGGTTCTGCGGGAAGAAGGGTTTATATGTAATCTGTGATTGTAGCGCCTGCCCACCATGCGTTGCTGGCGCAGCCAGTCTGGAGACGAACAGCACCGAACGAGTAAGGTACTCCCGCCGCTGGCCAGCCCATTAGCTATTATCAGCCTGAAAAGTCAGCTATCAGGCTGAATAAAATCATTTCAGACAACATTTATTCGCGCAATACGTGATAAACCACGTATTGCCACGGCGTGGATAACCGGTGTCACGCTGGTACAGCAATCTGCGATAATACGGGGAGTATATTTTCGTGCTTGCTCCGATATTGCTGTGAATAAAACACAGTTTTGCGTCATCATCCCGGTAATATCTATCTCATTGATGTTATTCGCCTGTAGTAGCTCATCAAGAGGCGTTTCATCAAACGCATCGGCATATTTTTTGGTCACAATAACGGGATTGTTTATACGATCAGTGAGTGATGAAATCAGCGCAGCTCCCGCCGTTTCTTCGGCAAAAAAGGGGGAGTCTGGCGGTGAAAGATGCTGTACAAATACGATTAAGTCACCATTATTGCTTGACGCTATTGCTCTTTGCTGAATATTTTTAAGCGTATTATCAATATTCCAGAGCGGATAATGGCCGTTGGTCAGATAGTCATTTTGTGCATCGATAATAATCAGTGCTTTCTTCATACTCTCTCTCCTTATATCGCTGACAGCACATCCTGGCAGAGGAAAAAGAGCTTTTCTGTTTTGCCGGACGGTGCTGTCAGTCAGTGAAACAGCAATGGGTTACAACAGAAAACAATGGCGATAAAAAGCCACTGTTTTATTCACTGGCCGTGGGTGACGTATTTCCTGCAACAGCTTTCAGGATATAAGGCTCCAGCAATCGGGCGACCGCCTCAAAAACCGGGACGACCACCGAGTTACCGAACTGACGGTATGCCTGCGTATCCGAAACCGGAATACGAAAAGGTTTACCACCCGGTTTTTCAAACCCCATAAGCCGTGCACACTCGCGGGGCGTCAGGCGACGTGGGCGGCGCGCCTGGTTCGCTTCATTCATGAAGTCACTCTCAGCCAGCGCCATATCCCAGCCGCGATTGATTAAAATTTCAGAGCCATCTTTATAATAACGGGCTGAAAGTGTACGTGTTACGCTTTCCTTATTGTCAGGATCGACGAGGCCAAAACCAAAGCCATTACCTTTGGCCGCATGCTTTTTAGCATAGCGATAGAGGTACTCCCATAATTTCGGCGTCAGAATATATTTGCTATCGGTCACCGGCTCCAGCAGCTCGCTTGTGGTGGGACGTCGCGCCGGATAAAACCGGCTGATATCGCGCAGAGTGAAGTCATGGTGAAGATTCAGATCACGACGAAAACCCACTAAAACAATACGCTCACGGTGCTGAGGCAGAAAATGTTGCCCGTCAATAATTTTAGGATCGTTTTTGCCGTTCTCGGCGGCATCTGTAACAGCATAGCCCAGCTCGTCGAGTGTCTTCATAATCACTTTGAAGGTCTTTCCCTTATCATGACTCTTCAGATTTTTGACATTTTCCAGCACAAAAATAGCCGGTTTTTTAGCCTGTATAATTCGGGCGACGTCAAAGAAGAGCGTGCCCTGAGTCTCACACTCGAAACCGTGTGCGCGGCCTAGCGAATTTTTTTTGCTGACGCCCGCAAGGCTAAAAGGCTGGCAGGGGAAACCCGCCAGCAGCACGTCATGATCCGGCAGATGATCATTAATATGGGTACAGGCGACCTCCTGCGGTATATCAGGTTGATGGCTCAGGGTCACTTCCCGGATATCGGGATGAAATTTATGTGTCTGTTGATCGTTAAACCAGTTGGCGTTATAGGTGCGTACTGCCTCTTTATTCCATTCACTGGTAAAGACACACTGACCGCCGATAGCTTCAAAGCCATACCGTATCCCACCAATTCCGGCAAACAGATCAATGAATCGAAAGGCATAATTGGGGTGGTGTGCTGGCGGTTGCGGCAGTATTTCGCGCAGCAGTGTGATTTCGTCGGCTGTCAGTGGCTGAGGGGAACCCTCTCCTTTAAGCCAGCGATGAAGGGTTTCCTGCCGCCAGGCGTTGTGACCGGCTTTTCTGAGTAACGCGGCCACATATTTCTGGTCATAGATGGCTAATACCTGAGCAAGAAGTTGGTTGTCACTTTGCTGGCGTTGTTGTTCCTTTTCTGCTTGTGCAGACCGATGTCGGGCCAGTAATTCAAACTCAGACATAATTTCTCCGCCGGGGAATTGCGGCAAAATGATATCACTCATTGCATGTGGAACGAAAAATTTATCTGGCTGACGATGCCCGATAAACAGGGCAAGTCGCGGATATCGCTGATAATCATGTTGCATGCCATGTATGATGTGGGATAAAACATCCGCCCATGGGCAACGTGAATCATCGTTGTATATAAAAGTAGCAGCGATTCTGCATCATGGTGAAAATATAACAGTTTGAATAGGCTTTGTTTATAAAAGCAGCACTCGCGCGGTTATCGCTGGATTGCATCAAAGAGTTACTTTATAATCCCCGGCCACAACGGCCCCTTAGCTCAGTGGTCAGAGCAGGCGACTCATAATCGCTTGGTCGCCCGTTCAAGTCGGGCAGGGGCCACCAGACATAACAAGGGTTAGCTAATAAATTGGCTAACCCTTTTGCTTTTATCTTTGGGCTAGGTCAGGTAAGCTTTTTCTCCACCTGATTCAGATGGCAGATAGTTGTCCTGGATAATGCTTCGCAATGATGTCATTTAACCGATCTTTTCGGTGTGTTCATAGGTCTCTGGCTTCCTGCAGCGTTTTGTCGAAGTTTCCCAGGAACACTTTTCCGTTATCCGTGAGGATCTGGCTAATACCGACAGAAAACGGCCATTTTAATACTTCTGCTAATCATAGATATCGGGAGGCAGTTGCCCCCCGAATGATATGGGTGTGAAAGTGACTTTTTATCAGGATGCGTTGATGCCGTATTGTGCACATACGGAAGCGAGTCCACCCGCATAACCCTGGCCGACAGCGCGGAATTTCCATTCGCTGTTGTGACGGTACAGTTCTCCAAACAGCATGGCAGTTTCAGTCGACGCGTCTTCAGTCAGATCGTAACGAGCGACTTCAGTCTGATTGTCATCATTCACCAGGCGGATAAATGCGCCGGAAACCTGGCCGAAGCTCTGGCGACGGGCCTGAGCATCATGAATGGTGACAACGAAAATGATTTTGTCCACATCACCCGGTACGGCATCCAGTTTGATTTTCAGGGATTCATCGTCACCGTCACCGTCACCGGTACGGTTATCCCCGGTATGAGTGACTGAACCATCGGCTGATTTCAGGTTGTTATAGAAAATAAAATCCGCATCGCTACGGACTTTGCCATTGGCCGCCAGCAGGAATGCCGATGCATCGAGGTCAAAGTCCTGACCATCAGTAGAACGGGCATCCCAGCCAAGGCCAACCAGAACATTTTTCATGCCTGGTGCAGTTTTGCTCAGGGAAACGTTGCCGCCTTTAGATAGTGAAACGCTCATCTATTTATCCTCTTTTGTTAATCATCAATCAGCTGAGATCAGCTTTCTTTGTTTTCGGCTTCCGGTTTTTCCGGAAATATGACACTGGCAAGAATACCGAGAGCCAGTATACCCAGTACGACATACAGGCTGGTGGTCGCAGAAAAGCTGTAACCATGATGCCAGATATGATCGGTAGCGCTCAGACCCAGCTTAAACGCAATAAAGAACAGCAGGACAATAACGGCTTTCTCCAGCTGGGACAGGTACTGTTTCAGGGCTTCCAGTACAAAATAGATGGTTCGCAGGCCCAGTATTGCGAACATCATTGCGCTATAGACAACCAGTGGCTCCCGGCTGACTGCAATAATTGCCGGGACAGAGTCGAAGGCAAACATCACATCAGAGAGTTCCACCACAGCCACACATAACATTAATGGGGTAGCGTAAAGCACCGCTTTTTTCAGTCGCCCAACAGAGATGTCTTTGTTTTCTGGCTTAGCTAGTTCGGCATCCACTTCTTTTTGGGTCAGCAGAAATGCATGTCCGGACAGTTTCGGCCAAATCGGGAAGAAACGTTTAACCAGACGATAAGCAAGGTGCTGAGAATAGTCCTCAATTTCGTCATCATCATCCCCGCCTTTGAGCATCATGACCGCAGTCCAGGCAACAACAACGGCAAAGAGCAGCTCGACATAGGGGCCAAGACTAAGCAGACCAGTACCGATCACAACAAAAATGCCCCTGAAAATGATGGCACCAATAATCCCCCAGTACAGAACCCGGTGACGGTAACGATCGGGCACAGAGAACCAGGAGAAAATCGCCATCATGACAAACAAGTTATCAACTGACAGCACCTTCTCAAGTGCATACCCGGTGACAAACAGGCTGGCAACCTCGGCACCGTGATGTACATACAGGAAACCGGCAAAGACCATCGCGACGGCGACCCAGAAAATGGACCATAAGGCCGCGCTTTTGAGCGATATCGGCTGGTCATGTCTGTGCATGAACAGGTCAATAAAGATGGCGCCGACTGACAATGCAATAAAGACTGCCACTGTTTCAGCTGGAAAACCGATGTGAGTGGAAACCATATCGTACCTTTATTTGTGGTTTATCAGAGGCCAAATTCAGCCGGGTCAAACCCCAGTGAACGGGCAATTTCACGGACGGCACTCTTCTCATCATCATCGAAATTGCCATCACTTTTAGCCACAGCAATACCGACACGGAGAGCCAGTTGGGCTGCCTCAGGCTGGTCTTTCAGGGCGAGGATATACTTCGTCGTTTCGCCTTTTCCAATTTCCAGATCAAAGTCGAAGCTGGTCACCAGTTTGTTAAAAAACTCGATAACTTCTGTTGTTTCGAAGACTTTCAGCTCTTCTGATGAGCGCAGAAATCCAATCATCTTCTGTTTTTCTTCTGAGCTCACACCATCGCTGGCCACAGCGATGCGGGCACATACCGCGACAGTACCCTGCATAAATTTCTTGTTTTTGTAACGACCTACCTGCCGGGTCAGTTCATCACGACCTGAAGTCAAAGCCCCTTTTACTTTGTCGAAAAAATTCATTATCACACCCTCATCATTGCGTTTATTTGGAACCTCTGGACCAGCGAAACCCCCAGCCGTAAGCACGGTCCATTTCTCCCTGGTCGTTGAAGTACTGGTTAACACGTTCCACACGAATCGAACCGTTCTCGTTGACCAGACGAGCAATCGCACACAGCGTAAGTTTGTTATTCCCCTCAGTCAGACGCGTTTCAATCGGTGGTTGATCCGGAACATGTAATGTCACTACGCCATCGGTTTTGTCCCAGCTGGGCACCCCCTGATAGATAAAGGCATAAATCAGTACCTGGCGTATTGCTTTCCATTCCCGGCCATTGATGTGCAGCCATTCACCATCCTGTGCCTCGCCGGTGCGATCATCTCCCTGAAGTTGAACATATGGCTCAGTGTGATAGTTACCAAAAGCATTACCGAGCGCCTGAACGACAGACTTGTATCCATCTGCCAGCTCAACGAATGCGCCTAAATCCAGGTCTATTGCTTTGTTCGAACCGAATATCCCACCCAGTATGCCTCCTGATCCCGAACCACGATGCCAGTTCAGATTAATGCGGATCTCACCGAAATTATCTTTTTTGGCAAGGCTGATGGTTGGTTTCTCTTTGGTCAGAGAAACTTTGCTCAGGTTAACTTTAGGAGGTGCGGGAGGTGCTGGCGGCGGCGTGACGGGAGTGGGTTCGTCAGCCACGTTTACGCCATAATATTCAGCGAGCGGTTTCAGGCCACCATTGAAGCCCTGGGCGATAAAACGAAATTTCCACTCGCCATTTCGCCGATAGAATTCACCGAGGATCAGTGCCGTTTCCTGGCGACCAGCAAGTTCTACCTGACCACTGATCAACGATGTATCACCCTTTTCAATCTGTATGGACAGATGATTCAGGGAGGAAACCGTGTGGTTACCGTCACAGGTGACCGTGAAAGCGATTTTCTGGACGTCAGGTTTTAAGCGTGGCAGGTCGACGATAAAAGTGCTATTGGTTCCTTCAATATTAAAACTGACTGAGCCATCTTCATTACGGGGTTGCCCGTAAAAGACCATATCGCTGTCTCCCCGGACTTTACCGTCGGCGAACAAACGGAACGCGGAAGCATCAATGGCGCCACCAGAGAGGATCCTTACGCGGAGCTCCTGGGCAGGTATGGGGGCATTGCCCCCCGGTGTCAGATTCATGCTTTTACCACCGTGCTGATGATATCGTGATGCATATCTTCGATTGTTTGGCCACTGCTTGCTTTACCGTGAGCGGTAAAGTCCCAGTTACCGTTATTGCGTCGCAGGGAAGCGATAATAATACCGGTATGTGGGCCTTGTTCCGTCAGCTGATAACGTGCTAGTTCTTTATTCGTCTGATCCACGACGCGGCAGAAAGCGTTATCCACATCATTGAAAGATTGACCACGGAAACTGTTCACGGTAAAAGCGAGATATTCAACATTTGCCGGTAATTTTAAAAGGTTGACGTGGATGACTTCATCGTCACCGTCACCTTCGCCTGTCAGGTTATCCCCGGAGTGAACAACGGAACCGCAACTGGATTCCAGGTTACAAAACCAGATAGTGTCAATTTCATTACCTGCGGCATCCATCAGAACGCAACTTGCGTCCAGGTCTATGGCGTCATTGCCACTAAAAAGGCCACCAAATAATCCTTTCTTCTTTTTTACAGGATCCCAGCCCAGTCCGAATTGAAGCTGGTTGAGAGCGGTGGTTTGTTTGCTGAGTGATACCGTCTGGTTTTTACTTAAAGAAACCATATTCATTCCTTAAAAGGTATTGATTGAAACTTTATAAAATTAATACTCAGATAAGCCGCATTGGAATCATATCATGACAAAGTTCACTCGCAAGATAAAAACGGGCATAGCTTCATGATTTACGTTTCATTACATTGCTTCTTCTCATTAATATTTATTTTATATTTTTGTTGTGTAAATGTTTTATTTTGTTTTTTGGAAATTAAAAAACAACAAAGGTTTATCATATTATGATTGACACTGAGCGTGGGCGTTCTTAGACTCAGATATCATAGAATACTTATTCTCTCTTCAGGCGATAATAATAAAATATGAATAAGAAAATTTGGTTTATGGAAGGATTATCCTCCCAACGCGACATTATTCTTGGAGTTAAATCATTTGCGGAAAAGGAAAATCAGAATATTGCTCTCTTTTCGTCTCACCGTAATGAAAGAAATGAAATTTTGTCCGTTGCTGATTTTTCAATTATCGAGCCAAAAGAGGAACAAGAACGCCTTTCTTTTATTCATTCGATTACCGAGGATCATGGCATAAGTGCAATTCATACGGGTCGTAACTGTCAATGGTTTGAAAGGCACCGGGAAAATATTCAACGTTCTGGTGTCCACCTGACTACCGGGGCAACGGGTATTCGCTGGCTTGAGTTAGCCGACGACAAAGTGACTTTTTCTGAATTTATGCAAAAAAATGGACTTCCGGTTGTCCCGTCGGTTCGGGTCAAAAATGTTGATGAGCTTCGCGCACTGCTGAGTGATCCCCCTTTCTCTTCTGATTACCTCTGCATTAAACCTGTCACCGGCATTTATGGCATGGGATTCTGGCGTTTTGATGACACTGTCTCCCCGGTCGCTTTTCTCAACAACCCTGATAGCCGTGTTATCCACCCCTCACAGTATCTGGCTGCTCATGCCCGGATGGACAGCTTTACGCCACAAGTACTGATGCCCTATTTACCCGGACCTGAATACTCTGTGGATATGGTGGTCAGCCAGGGCGAAGTGCTTGCCGCTATCGGACGACGCAAGGAAGGAGCACTTCAGTATCTTGAAAATGAAGGTGAAGCCATTGAGCTTGCTGTTACCTGTGCAGCGTTGATGCATGCAGATGGGATGGTCAATGTTCAGACCCGCCATAATGCGGATGGCAGACCGGTACTGCTGGAAATTAACATGCGTCCGTCAGGCGGGATTGGTTATACACAGCACAGTGGCGTGAATTTGCCCGGACTTTATGCTTTTCATACCCTGGGACTGATGGATGCGGAACAGGTTAGGCACTCAGCGAAAACTAACTTCTCACCTGCCGTCGTTCGCGCCGTCACTGATGTTCTTCGATATCCGGTGTCATTGACTAACAAAATCCAATGATGGAGATGAATATGTCATTACTGACAGAACTCAATACTTACAGAAAGAATTTATCCTGTGGTCGTATCGAGGTGAGCAGTGAAGATACCGTTTACCCCCTGTCCGATCTCTTCGATATCGCCGAACGCCGTAACCCTAAGCGTGTCTTTCTGTTTGTCAGCAAGGTACTGGGGCGACATATCCCGGTATCCCCCCGGGTGATGCGAAACGTATACCAGCAGCTCGCGGGCCAGTTTATTGAGTCGTTAGAAGGGCCTGTTGTCTTTATCGGGATGGCTGAAACTGCTGTGGGTCTTGGTGCTGGTGTGTTTCATGAGGTTCGGCAGTCTCACATTGATTGTGTTTATCTGGCATCAACCCGTCATCCCGTTGATGGTGATCTGCTCTGTGAGTTTAAAGAAGAGCATAGCCATGCCACAGACCACCTGATTTACTATCCCGTTTCTGCAAGGATGCGGCAAACTGTGGCGGAGGCGCAAACACTGGTACTCGTGGATGATGAAGCCACGACTGGAAAAACGTTCCTTAATCTTATCGCCTCCCTGCGTGAATCGGACGCCCTCAAACGCTTGCAACGGGTGATTATTGTCACGCTCACCGACTGGAGCGGAGATGCGATCCTTCGGCAGTGTCCCCTGCCGGTACATACCGTATCCCTCATATCGGGAAGCTGGCGCTGGACGCCAGATCCTGACGCCCCTCTGCCGGTAATGCCCCCGGTGAATGTCACTTCCAGAGGGAGTGTGCCTGTCACCGGTAAACAGTCCTGGGGACGGCTCGGAATGCAGGAACCCGCAAACGATCTGGGCCTCCATGTGCAGGTATCTTCGGGAGAAAACATTCTGGTGTTAGGTACCGGGGAATTCGTCTGGGAGCCGTTCCTGCTGGCTGAACGCCTTGAAGCGGCAGGTGCTCAGGTTGTGTACAGTTCCACGACCCGCTCACCGATTTCCATCGGTTATGCGATCCAGTCCTCCCTTGCGTTCAGTGATAACTACGGACTGGGTATCCCAAATTATGTCTATAACGTTACCCATCAGCAGTTTGACCGGATCCTGATTTGTTGCGAAACGCCAGCTTCCAGCGTCGATCCCCGCCTGCTTGAAGCACTTTCCGTTGTTGCCCCGGTTGTTGAGGTCATTACTTATGAATAACCCTGTTGTATTAAGTGATCTTGATGACACGCTGTTCCAGACGCGCCGAAAAATGGTCGATGAACTTGCGCTTGAACCATTCCGGACAGCTGCACTGGACCGAAACCTGACGCCACGCAGCTTTATGACCGAAGAGCAGGCCATGCTGGTGGACTGGTTACTGGAAAACGCCGACCTTATTCCGGTGACTGGCCGGGGGACAGAAGAGATTAGTCGGGTTCAAATCCCATTTCGTTCATGGGCGGTAACCACGCATGGTGCGGTGATCCTGCGCCCGGACGGTACACCAGACAGTGACTGGCGTGCCCATATGTTAAAGCAGCTCTCCCCTTATGCTGAGCGTCTGACATCAATGCAACATACGATTACCGAACTCATGGCTGCGCGCGGGATCGATGCCTGGGCGCGGATTAATTACGAGTATGAGGGCACACCCGTTTATCTGGTGATGAAGCATCGTGACAGCACAAAGCTTGATGAGCTGAATGCTATCGGAGATGAAGTCGAACACATTTTTTCGCCGGACGGTTTTTATATCCATCGCAACAATAACAATATCGCCTGGTTACCCTGCCCGGTAGAAAAAGGGCTGGCCGTTTCGTGGCTGCTGGAGAAGCTCCGCCATGAGCGCGGCATTTTCCCTGTGATAGGACTAGGAGACAGCCTGAGTGATCACCGTTTCATGAAACTGTGCAGCTGGTTTGGTCTGCCTCGCCAGAGCCAATTTGCCGAGGCCATTTCACAGCACATCTTTGGGGGGAAATAAGATGTCTCACATCACCCCGTTTTCCGGTTCGTATAAATCTGAAGATGTTCAGTTTCTGCTGAAGCCCATTGTCATGGAAATGACCCCGGTAGATATCAAGGAGACACTGATTCAGTCAGGGAAAATGCATTATTCCGACATGCTGAGTCAGGAGCCAGAACCCACGCGGTGGCATCTGGATCTCTTTGCGCGTGCACTGGATTCTGGCGCGGCACGACTGGCCAGGGAGGTCTCTCAGCTTGCTCGTGAGCTGATCCGTCGCACAAGAGAAGAGCCTGTTGTCCTGGTCAGTTTGGTCAGGGCGGGGGTTCCACTGGGGGTTATGCTACATCAGGCCCTGCGTGCGATGGGAAAACAGTCTTACCATTACGGGATCAGCATCATCCGCGACCGGGGAATTGATATAACCGCGCTTGATTATATCGAATCACGTCATAGTACGACCGGCATTGTGTTTGTTGATGGCTGGACGGGTAAAGGCGCCATTAGCGGCGAATTGTCCCGAACACTCAAGGGACGGGCGGGATATCCTGAACACCCCCGTTTGGTTGTGCTGGCGGATCCCTGTGGATGCGCCTGGCTTGCCGCCAGTGATGATGACTGGCTGATCCCGTTCGGTATCATGGGTGCGCCTGTATCGGGATTAATTTCACGCTCAGTCTGGGCAGAGGACGGATTGCACGGTTGCGTGGTCTGCGATCACCTTCGGTCTTATGAATGCAGCCAGATGCTGGTTGATACGGTCGCACAATTCCGCAAGCCACTGGATGAGAGCTCGCTTCCTCCCCCAGACTGGCACCCTGGGGATAATATGGCTCGCTGGCAGCTGAGTCGAAAAATTATCCACAGCCTTGCTGTTCGTTATGACGTGGACAGCATTAACCGTATTAAGCCGGGCATCGCTGAAGCGACGCGAGCGGTGCTGCGTCGTGTACCTGATCATGTTTTGGTTCGCCAGATCAATGACCCGGATGTCTCTCTTCTGGTTGGACTGGCAAAAGAGAAAGGTATCCCGGTGACAGAAGCCGGAGATACACTCGGTCAGTATCGTGCGGTTACCATTATCAAAAAGGTACGCTGATGAAAAAAAAATTGACCCCATGGGATCTCGGAGCCACGCTTTATATGCCTGCGACACGCAAGGACATCGCAGAGGTCGTTCTGGAGGGAAAAATAGCAGGACTACGCTCTCTGGTGGTCTGCCTGGAAGATGCCGTCAGCGATCATGATATCCCTCATGCAATTCAGAATCTTTCACTATTTTTGCAGCGGTTGCGTAACGCAAGAACCATTAATGCTGATGAGAAGTGGCCGCTGGTATTTATCCGCCCACGCCATCCTGATATGGGAAAATGGTTAACGGCAAATATGGACTTGAGTGCCGTTGATGGTTTTGTACTGCCCAAATTCAATCGTTCCACACTCCCCATTTGGTGGGACATCATGGCCAGAACCTCATTGATGATGATGCCAACCCTTGAAACCGAAGAGGTCTATGACGTTATCAAAATGCAGATGCTCGCAACTGAGCTTTCGAGTCATGACTGCCGTGACCGCATAATCGCTTTGCGGATCGGCGGAAACGATCTGATGAACGTGGTGTCTCTGCGGCGACCACGGAATCTGACCCTTTATGACACGCCTATAGGCTATGTCATAAAAATGCTTGTATCGGTATTCGCACCACGTGATTTTGCACTGACCGCACCCGTATGCGAACACATCGACGATCATGGGGTACTGGAGCGAGAGCTCTCGATGGATATAGCTCATGGACTGGTAGGTAAAACCGCCATTCATCCGGATCAGATTCGTGTAATAGAAGAGGCGTTTAAGGTGTCCCCTGGTGAGCATGCCGATGCATTACGTATTCTCAACGCCACTCAGGCAGTCTTTAAATCCCGGGGGGCGATGTGTGAACTGGCTACCCATCACAGATGGGCGCTGGGGCTTCTGGATCGGAGTCAGGTTTACGGACTGACTACCGGGCAAACCCCGGAAGGAATAAGGCTTATGCCAGTATCTAAGCAGCACTAAGGAAGCATTTATGGGATTCAGATTTCGACAATCGATCAGCATTATCCCGGAGGTCAGGGTAAATCTGAATATAGGTTCCCGTGGAGCCTCACCAGGAAAGTTACGCAAAATACGTGCATGGTTGTCTGTTGAGATTAGCCACGAACGAGCACATGATTTCCTGGCGTGTTCGCCGCTCTGGCATCGAAAGTATTAATTTTGGGAATCGGCATAGCGTTGATCCCATTGAAGCATTGGGTTATAGAGGACTTATCCGGAAAATGAGCTCAACTTACCATTTTCAGCCAATAGAGCCACTGACCCAAATGGCAGGTACTGACTGAATATGCAATTAAACACCCGACAGGAAAGAGTATATACCCTGGCTAACCTACTGGGCTCAGGAAAACCTGTATCAGCAGCATTTATTACCGCGACGCTGGCTTGTTCTGAACCGACTCTCAGCCGGGCGCTTAAAGAGCTGAGAGAAAGCTACTTTGCTGAAATCAAATACAATAAAGCGAGTCACTCTTATCAGCTGGTAAACTCCGGATTACTGGATAAGAAAATACTCAAGAGAATGAGTGAGGCACTAAGCCTTAATACTGATTTAAAAACGCATGATCATAGTTCACGGGTTGTACTGGATAAGGATATAAAAACTTCCGTTTCCCTGTCTATTCGACGCCGTATTCTTCGCAAAATTGATAAGCTAGCTACGCTAAGTGGAGCGTCAAGAAGCGAGACAGTAGAAAAATTAGTCGAAATGAAAATTGACGAGGCTATCATCGCGTTTCATAAATGATTTTAATTAAATGTCGTAGATCATACCCTGTGATATTGATACGACAGGTGTCAGGTCGGATTGTTGGCGTTGAAGTAGATTATCTCGAAAAAAGAATCAATAAATGAGTAGCACAAGCTCATCAGACGGATGGGTTGCGGCAGAAATAGCTGTATTAGCTTAGACCTGATTTGGCGGTCACCGGTTATTTATACAGGTATCTGTCAGATTATATCTGGCTTAAGAGTCTGCGCCAGCAATGCCGGGGGATAGAATATTTTTATCGTGTACGGTTAAATAAGCTGTTACTGTTATCTATATAGTCAGACAGCAACAGCTGGCAAAGGATCAGTGGAGCTCGTCTTCTGTCAGACCGGTCATTTTAATAACCGTATTGCGGTCAATGCCGTTCTTCAGCATAGTGCGGGCCACTTCGAGCTTACCTTCATGGCGGCCTTCATTATGACCCTCCCGTCTGCCGAGCTGGATACCTTTCTGAATACCCTTCTGTTCAAGCTGTTGTGCGATGGTCATAAGAGTGTCTCCGTGTTGCGGCACACGCTGTGCCAGTTCGCGTACCAGGGCTTCGGCGTCGGCTGTTTCGCCCGCGTCGGGTAAGGATACGACATTACTGTCGTATCCTCCCCTAAGAACGGAGCGTGCGAGTTTCCCCGCACTCCGCTCAAATCTCTAGAAGCTCATCTTGTTTGATTGAGCCAGCATTCTGACTGTGTATTTGTCGATGGCAGTTAGGATGAAGTAGAATCAGATTACTTAGATGATCTTTTCCACCTTCACATTTTGGGATCAAGTGATGTATGTGCCAGCCTGACTCCTGTGAGATTTTCTGGTTACATGCAGGGCAGAATGTTCCTTGCCGTTTCCATAATTCTACAACTTTTTTCCTTCCATGCTGACTCTGTAACCAAAGATAATCCATGCGTTTTTCAAAGTAAGGCTCCCAAGCTGGATCGTATGGGTTTGCCTGACCTTTTATCTTTACATGACGCTTTATTGGTGTGGAAGATGCCAGCTTGAGCGTATGTACCTTCCCTTCAACATCCCTGTCACTGAATATCCAGTCTTTCATATCCTTTCTTATGAAGTACCGTTTTTTTATCCAGAGACAGTTCTTTTTAGGGTGTCTTCTTCTACACCAACGCCATAGCCTTTGCCAGATTTCATGATCAACACGACAAAAATAACTTTTGAGTTCACATGTCGGTGATAGTTTACCCAACCTATAATAATGGGATTGAGTAATCTGATCAGGTTGACTTGTGTAACCGTTTTGTTATTTTTAACAACTCCGCGTATCTTATTAAGGAAAATTTTCAGGTTCTTCTTTGATGGTTTTATGATTAACTTACCATCGTACCTTCTGATATTTTGTCCTAAAAAATCGAACCCTTCCGCTACATTTGTTATCCTGGTTTTCTCTTGTGACAGAGTAAGTCCTCTCTTTGCCATAAATGCTTCAATGATTGGTTTTACCTCATTTTCAAGCAATTCCGGTGAGATACCAGTACAGATGAAATCATCTGCATAACGTACGTAGTTTACCTTGTGACTGTTGGCCTTTTTTGTTCCTTTCCGACCAAAGTGATCGATAAGTTCCTTTTCCAGACCATCAAGGCACATATTTGCCAGAACAGGAGAGATAATACCGCCCTGTGGCGTTCCGGCCTTTGTTTGGAAAAAAGCTCCATTTTCCATGAATCCAGCTTTCAGCCATTTCCTCAGCACTTCCTTATCCATAGGGATATTAGAAAGTAACCAGTCGTGGCTGATGTTGTCAAAGCAACCTTTTATGTCCCCTTCCAGTACCCAATCTGCTGCGATCTTCCTCGCAAGGAGGATATGCAACTGAACAATTGCATCAGCCGTACATCTGGCTTTTCGAAACCCATAGCTGTTATCGTCTGCTGTTGATTCTGATACTGGTTCAAGTGCCATCAGGTGTAAAGCCTGCATAGATCGGTCAAGCATCGTCGGTATCCCTAAAGGTCGGCGTTTGCCGTTTGCTTTTGGGATATAGATCCTTCTGAGAGGACGTGGTTTGTAGCCTGTCTTTTCAGAAGTACGACGGCTTTCCATTTTAAAGTCGGGGTTGTCCATACTTCGCCATCAACACCGGGGTTGTTTTCCCCTTGTTTTCAGTAACTCGTTTTATAGCAATTATTTTTGCTGAAAAGGAGCGAACAAGCATACGCTGTAAAGATTTAACCTTGCGCCACTGCTTATTCCTGGCTGCTTTCGCGATACGTAACTGTAGTTTTCTCACCAATCGGTAATGAATTTCCCAATCAATCGAGTGCCATCCTTCAAGGCGCGGAGCCGCAGATACATGGGGAAATGTATTCATCTTGCCTGCTCCCTTTTGAAAACTTTACAGCTATTTTCACGATTAGAGACTCGACGGAAGTCTGCATATTTTCATATTAGGGCAAAGTTCGAACCCTTATTCGCTCCATTACAGAGTGACATTCGCTTTTTCCGCCATCCTTTACCCGCATAACTAAAGGCTTTCCTTACGGTCAGCTTGCCCATTAGGCAGTGATACGGGCTTACCGAGTTCCACTTAACATACAAGTTCTGGGTTAGGTTCTGTCTGTCCGCCGGTGATTCTGATGCCCATGTGTTCTTTGTACAAAGAAGAACAGCCTGATCACTTACCTTTTGGTTCAAGCCTGTCATCATCTTTGGCTTGTTCTATCTAACGACGTTTATCAACAGTTCACTTGTGTTAACCTTGCCAGACAGCCAACTTTCTATCTGTGTGATGCTCACAAATAACAAACATACCTCACGGTTGTCCGCCATATTTACTGGAAAGCGATGTCTCTGAGGCTTATCCACCTTCCGTTACCAGAAAGAAGATCTCAGATAGGCTACTACTGATGGGACAGTAGGTTTTATAGAATTTACTCTTAAAACAATATGTTAAGCGACTTCTCGTCGCACCTGTACGATATAGTGTACCAGTGATACGACCAGTGATGAAGAAAGATATCCGGTCAGTAAAACAGGCACCAGCCGATCGACCAGTTCGGCCATATCCCGCTGATGAATATGCTTTTGTAGCAGTGTCAGAGCCGCCATACTGCGGTGGCCTGCGATCTCATCATCGGGAATAACAGTAACATCGACCAGCGGAAAAGCCCGGCTGTAGAGCTGGCCAGCGAGAGCCGGATCATCAAATTCGTCCAGCCAGCGGGTGGAATACGGATACCGGTATAGAACAGTAGCGGTATCACCAGCGGCAATTTCTTGTGCCCGGCCTCAAGGTGGCGCTGCATGGCCGCCACGGCATAGCGGATGAGACGAAAGGCCATGTGTTTGTCTGGCGTCGACTGGTGCTCCACAAGGACGTGAATGTACCCATCGCCAGCGGTGGTTTTCAGGCTGTAGAGAATGTCGCTGAAATACTGACGGAGATCATCCTCGACAAACGAGCCGGGCTCCAGTTTCAGGGTGCTGAGATCGCAAACGGCGCGTAGTTCTGCCGACAGATGGATCTCCATAAAATCACGGGCAACATCCGGTTGCGTCAGAAACTGCCGGAATGTGGCATCGTGGGGAGTAGGGGAGCGGTTTTTCATCATCATCCCTGGGTTGAAAAATGACAGGGAGATACTATCACAGTCTGAATTATTGGGTGAAAAACGGATTGTTCAGAGCCTGTCCCGTCAGGCTAATTTTATAGTCAGACAGCAACAGCTGGCAAAGGATCAGTGGCGAATCTGCGTTAGCTCGTCTTCTGTCAGACCAGTCATTTTAATAACCGTATTGCGGTCGATACCGTTCTTCAGCATGGTGCGGGCCACTTCGAGCTTTCCTTCCAGCCTACCTTCATGGCGACCTTCCAGTCTGCCTTCATGGCGGCCCTCAAGCCTGCCTTCATTGAGACCCTCCAGTCTGCCAAGCTGGATACCTTCCTGGATACCTTTCTGCATACCCTTCTGTTCAAGCTGTTGTGCGATGGTCATAAGAGTGTCTCCGTGTTGCGGCACACGCTGTGCCAGTTCGCGTACCAGGGCTTCGGCGTCAGCGGTTTCGCCTGCGTCGGGTAAGGATACGACATTACTGTCGTATCCTCCCCTAAGAACGGAGCGTGCGAGTTTCCCCGCACTCCGCTCAAATCTCTAGAAGCTCATCTTGTTTGATTGAGCCAGCATTCTGACTGTGTATTTGTCGATGGCAGTTAGGATGAAGTAGAATCAGATTACTTAGATGATCTTTTCCACCTTCACATTTTGGGATCAAGTGATGTATGTGCCAGCCTGACTCCTGTGAGATTTTCTGGTTACATGCAGGGCAGAATGTTCCTTGCCGTTTCCATAATTCTACAACTTTTTTCCTTCCATGCTGACTCTGTAACCAAAGATAATCCATGCGTTTTTCAAAGTAAGGCTCCCAAGCTGGATCGTATGGGTTTGCCTGACCTTTTATCTTTACATGACGCTTTATTGGTGTGGAAGATGCCAGCTTGAGCGTATGTACCTTCCCTTCAACATCCCTGTCACTGAATATCCAGTCTTTCATATCCTTTCTTATGAAGTACCGTTTTTTTATCCAGAGACAGTTCTTTTTAGGGTGTCTTCTTCTACACCAACGCCATAGCCTTTGCCAGATTTCATGATCAACACGACAAAAATAACTTTTGAGTTCACATGTCGGTGATAGTTTACCCAACCTATAATAATGGGATTGAGTAATCTGATCAGGTTGACTTGTGTAACCGTTTTGTTATTTTTAACAACTCCGCGTATCTTATTAAGGAAAATTTTCAGGTTCTTCTTTGATGGTTTTATGATTAACTTACCATCGTACCTTCTGATATTTTGTCCTAAAAAATCGAACCCTTCCGCTACATTTGTTATCCTGGTTTTCTCTTGTGACAGAGTAAGTCCTCTCTTTGCCATAAATGCTTCAATGATTGGTTTTACCTCATTTTCAAGCAATTCCGGTGAGATACCAGTACAGATGAAATCATCTGCATAACGTACGTAGTTTACCTTGTGACTGTTGGCCTTTTTTGTTCCTTTCCGACCAAAGTGATCGATAAGTTCCTTTTCCAGACCATCAAGGCACATATTTGCCAGAACAGGAGAGATAATACCGCCCTGTGGCGTTCCGGCCTTTGTTTGAAAAAAGCTCCATTTTCCATGAATCCAGCTTTCAGCCATTTCCTCAGCACTTCCTTATCCATAGGGATATTAGAAAGTAACCAGTCGTGGCTGATGTTGTCAAAGCAACCTTTTATGTCCCCTTCCAGTACCCAATCTGCTGCGATCTTCCTCGCAAGGAGGATATGCAACTGAACAATTGCATCAGCCGTACATCTGGCTTTTCGAAACCCATAGCTGTTATCGTCTGCTGTTGATTCTGATACTGGTTCAAGTGCCATCAGGTGTAAAGCCTGCATAGATCGGTCAAGCATCGTCGGTATCCCTAAAGGTCGGCGTTTGCCGTTTGCTTTTGGGATATAGATCCTTCTGAGAGGACGTGGTTTGTAGCCTGTCTTTTTCAGAAGTACGACGGCTTTCCATTTTAAAGTCGGGGTTGTCCATACTTCGCCATCAACACCGGGGTTGTTTTCCCCTTGTTTTCAGTAACTCGTTTTATAGCAATTATTTTTGCTGAAAAGGAGCGAACAAGCATACGCTGTAAAGATTTAACCTTGCGCCACTGCTTATTCCTGGCTGCTTTCGCGATACGTAACTGTAGTTTTCTCACCAATCGGTAATGAATTTCCCAATCAATCGAGTGCCATCCTTCAAGGCGCGGAGCCGCAGATACATGGGGAAATGTATTCATCTTGCCTGCTCCCTTTTGAAAACTTTACAGCTATTTTCACGATTAGAGACTCGACGGAAGTCTGCATATTTTCATATTAGGGCAAAGTTCGAACCCTTATTCGCTCCATTACAGAGTGACATTCGCTTTTTCCGCCATCCTTTACCCGCATAACTAAAGGCTTTCCTTACGGTCAGCTTGCCCATTAGGCAGTGATACGGGCTTACCGAGTTCCACTTAACATACAAGTTCTGGGTTAGGTTCTGTCTGTCCGCCGGTGATTCTGATGCCCATGTGTTCTTTGTACAAAGAAGAACAGCCTGATCACTTACCTTTTGGTTCAAGCCTGTCATCATCTTTGGCTTGTTCTATCTAACGACGTTTATCAACAGTTCACTTGTGTTAACCTTGCCAGACAGCCAACTTTCTATCTGTGTGATGCTCACAAATAACAAACATACCTCACGGTTGTCCGCCATATTTACTGGAAAGCGATGTCTCTGAGGCTTATCCACCTTCCGTTACCAGAAAGAAGATCTCAGATAGGCTACTACTGATGGGACAGTAGGTTTTATAGAATTTACTCTTAAAACAATATGTTAAGCGACTTCTCGTCGCACCTGTACGATATAGTGTACCAGTGATACGACCAGCGATGAAGAAAGATATCCGGCCAGTAAAATGGGCACCAGCTGATCGACCAGTTCGGCCATATCCCGCTGATGAATATGCTTCTGTAGCAGTGTCAGGGCGGCCATACTGCGGTGGCCTGCGATCTCATCATCGGGAATAACGGTAACATCAACCAGCGGAAAAGCCCGGCTGTAGAGCTGGCCAGCAATTGCCGGATCATCAAATTCGTCCAGCCAGCGGGTGGAATACGGATAGGGGGTGCGCTTACTGGTATAGAACAGTAGCGGTATCACCAGCGGCAATTTCTTGTGCCCGGCCTCAAGGTGGCGCTGCATGGCCGCCACGGCATAGCGGATGAGACGAAAGGCCATGTGTTTGTCTGGCGTCGACTGGTGCTCCACAAGGACGTGAATGTACCCATCGCCAGCGGTGGTTTTCAGGCTGTAGAGAATGTCGCTGAAATACTGACGGAGATCATCCTCGACAAACGAGCCGGGCTCCAGTTTCAGGGTGCTGAGATCGCAAACGGCGCGTAGTTCTGTCGGCAGATGGATCTCCATAAAATCACGGGCAACATCCGGTTGAGTCAGGAACTGCCGGAATGTGGCATCGTGGGGAGTAGGGGAGCGGTTTTTCATCATCATCCCTGGGTTGAAAAATGACAGGGAGATATATTATCACAGTCTGAATTATTGGGTGAAAAACGGATTGTTCAGAGCCTGTCCCGTCAGGCTATTTGGGTTCCGGGCCGTCCCCGACATCCTCATCGATTGCCTGTACGCTGCGGTTTATCCGCGCTGTCCGTGTCCAGACTGGCTGCGCCAATAACCAAGTGGGCCAGACGCTTAATAATAAACACATCGTTATTAAATATATGACACCTCGTTTCTGCAACTTTATTCTTTTTTTATTAATTGGTTTTATAAATGAATTATTTGTGAGTTTGATTTTATTAAAGTGTTAAATAATGAGTATTGCCGCCTGGATACGGACAGTCCAGATAAATCACAATATGCAGGCACTCTATGAAGATATCATGCCCTGATTCGGAGAAAAATAGTGAATAACAGCGTCCTGATAAACCCGATACTTAATACCATCATATAGATATTCCAGTAAAACAATCGCGTTAACTGACTGAATCGGAAGCCAGCTCACATAATTTTCTTTACTTGTTTACAAAATAAAAAGTTAACGCAATAATAGCAAAAAAATCATACGGCCTGTCATTATGTTCTTTTTTATGTGTCTCTTTATCTGGCAGGACCTCCCCTCATAATCCATCCTGGAGACAGCCTTATGTCACAAAGTTTTCAAAGTGAGATCCCTAAAGCACGGATTAACATTTCTTTAGATTTACACACTGGCGGTGCACATAAAAAAGTGGAGATCCCACTAAAATTACTGGCAACTGGCGATTTCAGTAACGGCCAGGCCAGCGGGCCACTGGCAGAACGAACTAAAATTGATGTCAATAAAAATAACTTCGATGCGGTTCTGGCAGAACTGAATCCGCAAGTTAATCTGACGGTTAAAAATACGCTCGCGGATGATGGTTCGGAAGAGAATGTCCATCTGAACTTTCAGAGCATGAAAGACTTCACTCCGGAAGCGGTAGCCCGTCAGATCCCACAATTAAAAGCGATGCTGGCTATGCGTAACTTATTGCGCGACCTGAAATCAAACCTGCTGGACAACGCCACCTTTAAGAAAGAGTTCGGCAAAATATTACAGGATCCGGCATTAAGTGATGAATTGCGTAGTGAGCTTAACGCACTGTCAGCAGCGGGAAATAAATAATTTATTACCGGATCGTGGAACAACGAAATAACGGGAAATATTTCTTATGTCTTTATCAGTTAATAATGAAACGCAGTCGCAAGGTGCCGGTGCTACCGTAGAAAAGGTATTGCCGCAGGGTGGGGTGTATGCTTCGCTGTTTGAAAAAATTAACCTCAGTCCTGTTACATCACTGAGTGCGCTGGATCTCTGGCAGGACCCACAAGCCATGTCGGACACCACCGCCGATGAACGGCTGACGGCCAGCATGCAGGTGTTTATGGAGTGCCTGGCAAAATCCGACAGTAAAGTGGAAAAGCTGGATAAAGCCCTGTTAGACAGACATATCGCTGAACTGGACTATCAGATAGGTCGTCAGCTGGATGAAATCATGCATCACGCAGAATTCCAGAAAGTGGAAGCTGTGTGGCAGGGGTTACGCGGGCTAGTGGATAAAACCGATTTCCGTCAAAATGTCAAAATAGAGCTACTGGATGTCGCGAAAGAGGAGCTGCGTCAGGACTTTGACGATGCCCCGGAGATCGTCCAGAGCGGGTTGTACCGGCAAACTTATACTGCCGAATACGACACCCCAGGTGGCGAACCGATAGCGGCAATTATTTCCGCCTGGGAGTTCGATGCGTCAGCACAGGATGTGGCGCTGTTGCGTAATATCTCGAAAATTTCGGCAGCGGCGCATATGCCATTTATTGGTTCAGTTGGACCAAAATTCTTCCTGAAGAAAACCATGGAAGAGGTCGCAGCCATCCAGGATATCGGTAACTACTTTGATCGCGCTGAATACATCAAATGGAAATCCTTCCGTGAAACCGACGATTCCCGTTACATCGGTCTGGTCATGCCGAGAGTGCTGGGTCGTTTGCCCTATGGCCCAGACACTGTGCCAGTGCGCAGTTTCAACTATGTCGAACAGGTCAAAGGGCCGGATCACAGCAAATATCTGTGGACCAGTGCGGCTTTTGCCTTTGCGGCCAACATGGTACGTAGCTTTATCCGCAATGGCTGGTGCGTACAAATTCGTGGTCCGCAGGCAGGTGGCGCAGTACAGGATCTACCTATCCATCTGTATGACCTCGGTACTGGCAATCAGGTAAAAATCCCGTCAGAGGTCATGATCCCGGAAACCCGCGAGTTTGAATTTGCCAGTCTCGGTTTTATTCCGCTCAGTTATTACAAAAATCGTGATTATGCCTGTTTCTTCTCGGCCAACTCAGCACAGAAACCCGCTATCTACGATACGGCCGATGCCACGGCTAACAGCCGAATCAATGCCCGGTTGCCATATATCTTTCTGCTATCGCGGATTGCCCACTATCTGAAGCTTATCCAGCGGGAAAATATCGGTACTACCAAAGATCGCCGGTTGCTGGAACTGGAACTCAATACCTGGGTAAAAACGCTGGTCACAGAAATGACCGATCCCGGTGACGAACTACAGGCTTCTCACCCGCTGCGTGAAGCCCGTGTGGTCGTGGAGGATATCGAAGACAATCCCGGTTTCTTCCGCGTGAAGCTATACGCAGTGCCGCACTTCCAGGTGGAAGGGATGGACGTTAATTTATCTCTGGTATCCCAGATGCCGAAAGCGAAGTCATAAAGCGGAGAGAACGGGTGATGAAAAGTGATCGCTCTCTGTGGTGGAACAGGGGACAACGGGTTGACCAGCAGTACCACCCGCAGCCGGAACGGAACAGATTTTTCGCGCTCAGTGTCTCCGTTCGCGTCAGTATATTTTGTCGGGGTGTCAGTCATGACGGATGATATTTTGCGGATATCAGGTTGCGTGCCAACGCAGAACCGGTATCTCCCGCAAGATATGGGGGCGAGCAGATATCACAACGATCTGTCGGCGGAAAACAGCGCGCAGGAAGGCCGACAATGAAAATTTATCGTCCGTTATGGGAAGATGGTGCGTTTATCTATCCTCAGCAGTTCCAGCAACAGGATCGCTGGCAGGCACATCTTACTGACACGGTGGCTGGCATGGTCATTGCCCATCCGTGGGGTGTCATCAGTGCCGAATTTGATGACGCTGCACTGGCCTTATCCCGCCTCAGTGCTACCAGGCTGGTGGTGCGTTTTCAGGATGGCACGCTGGTGGATAGCGACATGGCCGATAACCTGCCGCCAGTTTGTACCCTGCCCGTCAGTGCGGACAGTGACAGTATGCTGGTGGTCGCCGCATTACCACTGCTCAGCGCCGGGGGCGGCAATCTGGATAACGGTCAGCAGAGTGAGCGCCCCCGTCGCTGGCAGGCGGAGCGGGTCAACGTTCAGGAGCTGGCGGGTCATGAGAGCAGTGAACTGGCTGTACTGCGTCATGCCGTCACCCTGCGGTTAGCCACTCAGGAAAACAGCGCCTACCTGACCTGTCCGGTGGCGCGGCTGGTGCGCAATGCGCAGGGACAGTGGGAGCGAGACTCGGCCTTTTTGCCGCCGTTGCTGGCGTTATCTGCCAGTCCGTCACTAGTGAGCGCGGTGGGCGATTTGCTGGTACGTCTGCAAGCGCGACGGCGACGACTGATGGCGATGCGACGGGAGAGCAATGAAAGACTGGCCGATTTTGCAGTGGCGGATGTGTCGCTGTTCTGGCTGCTCAATGCCCTGAACAGCACCGAACCGGTGCTGATGGAACTGTCACAGCACCCATCGCGCCACCCGGAACTGCTGTATCGCGAACTGGTGCGGCTGGCGGGCAGTTTGCTGACCTTCTCACTGGAACATGACACCTCAGATGTTCCGGCCTATCAGCATCAGGAACCGGAACGGATCTTTCCGCCACTGCTGATGTTACTGGATAAACTGCTGGAAGCCAGCCTGCCATCGCGGGTAGTGAGTATTGCGCTGACCTGTCAGGAGCAGATATGGAAAGGTTCGCTGCATGATCCCCGGCTGCGCGAGGGGGCTGATTTTTACCTCTCTGTGCAGTCGGCGATGCCCAATCACGAACTGCAGACTAAATTCCCGTTGCTGTGTAAGGCGGGCAGTGTCGATGAAGTACAGCAGGTGGTTAACTCAGCACTGAGCGGAGTGGTGATTAAGCCACTGAGTCGGGTTCCGGCGGCGATACCGCTGCGTCTGGAAAATCAGTATTTTGCTCTTGATCTCAGCTCAGAAGCGGCTCGCACCATGCTCGAAATGGGCAACTGTACCTTCTATACCCCCCTGTCGCTGGGTGAGGTGAGACTTGAACTCTTCGCGGTACTGCGCACATGAAATCATCCCTCTTTAAAGAAACGGAACGTATTTTCTCTCCCGGCTGGCGGATGGTCACCCAGTTACGTATCGGTCAGCCGATACACGATGGGGAAGCCCTGTATCGTCGTGCCTGCGAGCTGGTGGAGAAGGCGCGGGTAGCGCTGAGTGCTGCTGGTTTCAGCGATAGTCACCGCGATATAATGGTATATGCCCTGTGCGCCCTGCTTGATGAAAGCGTGATGAACCGTGGCACCACTGATGACGGCTATCTGACCTGGCACCGTGATCCGTTACAGGCGCGCTTCTTCGGCACCCTGAATGCCGGTGAAGAGCTATGGCAGCGTATCGGGGACTTGCTGAATGAGCCTGCTGCTGATCCAGTGGTATTGACCTGCCTGTATCGCACCCTGCAACTAGGCTTTACCGGCCGCTACCGGACGGAAAACAATGACCAGCGCGAAGCGACAATGCGTGCCCTCGCGCAAAAAGTGCCCGTGCTCGACCTCAGTCAATCCACACCGGTGGCGGTGCGGACAAGACATCTGTCCCACGGGCGCGGCCTGTACTGGTCAGGCTGGATTGCCAGCGTGATAGCACTGGCAGCATTGTGGCTATTCCTCTCTTCTTCTCTCACTGAGCTGGTGAGCCAGACCATTAATCCGGGATAAATCATCATGCGTAATGCTGAACGAATCGGATTAACAGCCACGGCTGCGGTACTGGCGCTGTGGTTGATTTTCGGCTTCTGGCCGCTGGCGATCGGCAGTCGTGTAGCGCTCAGCCTGCTGGTGATGACGGTCAGTGGTGGTTTGCTCTGGCAACAACGCCGGATCGCGCGACGCAGCACACAGATACAGAAAGAGATGACAGATGATGAGCTGCCGCCGGAAAACTATACCGGTGCGGTGGTGCTGGTGTGTGGTGACAGTGCGCCGCTGTTTGCTCCCGCTATTCGCCATCGGGAAAGTCGCCAGGGCTGGTATCTGCAGGTGGAGAGGGCGGAGCAGTTACCGCTGCTAATCCGTTATCTCAGCGATACTCGCCAGGCACTGCTGCCACGGCTTTTCCTGCTGCTGGCTATTGTGCCAGAACAGCACACCGACAGCGAAGCTTTTGCCAGCCAGCTGCGAAAATGGCAGCGGACGATAGCACAGTGCCGGAGTGTCACCGGGCATCTGCCACCGCGCGGGATAATCAGCTGGGTTTCACCACCTGCACCGGCTTTCGCGACAGAACCGCTGTGGTTGTCTGCCACCCGGCAACATCCTGATCTGATGATCTGTCACTCCGGCGCAGGTTTCCTGCCACTGACACAGTGGTGCCATGAAGATACCACGGGCTCTGCCCGATTGTGTCAAAGGCTGTGGCTGGAGAGTGTGCTGGACTGGCAACATGAAACACTGTACCCCATTGTGACTGCCCGCTCGCGCAACCTGCCCGCGCTGGAACCCTGTCTTCACGGTATCTGTCTGACTCCGGTAAACGGAGTGAGCGGAAATCTCTGGCAGCAGCATATTACCGCCTGTACCACCCTGCCACCGCCGGTAACAACCACACCTGAATTGCTGCCGTTGCCAGATGGTCTGCTGGCGGCGCTGCCCCGTATCCGGGGGATCAGCCCGCGGATGCGCTTCTGGCGTGCGGCTGGGGGACTGGTTGGGTTGTTTCTGCTGCTGGCTATGCTGGCCTCGTGGTTCAATAACCAGCGTCTTATCCGCCAGGTGAGTGACCATCTGGCGCTTTATCACACGCTCAGCGGTGACCCTGCGGCCCCTAAGCTACGGGCACAACAGCGCCTGCGTGCTGATGCGGCCTTGCTGGATGGCTGGCAACGTCGGGGCGAACCCCTGCGCTACCGGCTGGGGCTGTATCAGGGCGGGCGACTGATGCTGCCGCTGGAAACGGCGATCAGTGACTGGGCACCGTCACCGCCAGTAATTAAGCAAATTATCACCGGGCCGCAAACCATCCGCCTTGACAGCATGTCACTGTTCGACTCCGGGCAGTCAGCACTGAAAACCGACTCGACAAAAATACTGATCAACTCCCTGGTGGGCATCAAAGCAAAACCCGGCTGGCTGATTGTGGTCAGTGGTCACACTGATAACACGGGGCGTGCTGCACTGAATCAGGCGTTATCACTGAAACGTGCCGAAGCGGTGCGCAACTGGATGCGTGATACCGGCGATGTACCGGAGAGCTGTTTTGCGGTGCAGGGATATGGCGCAGATCGGCCGATTGCCACCAATGACACAGCGGCAGGGCGGGCGCTTAACCGCCGTGTCGAAATCAGTCTGGTACCGCAGGCGGATGCCTGTCAGTTACCTGGCATTACTCCGGCGTCACCCGAGACAGGTGACGTTACCACTCAACAATAAATGGAGAAATAAAAATGGCCATTCCTGTTTATCTCTGGCTGAAAGACGACGGCGGCGCGGACATCAAAGGGTCTGTGGATGTTCAGGGCCGCGACGGCAGTATTGAAGTGGTGGCACAGGAGCATAACCTGTACATCCCGACCGACAACAATACCGGCAAGCTGACCGGCACCCGTATTCACACGCCGTTTAAATTCACCAAAGAGATCGACTCCTCGAGTCCGTATCTGTACAAAGCGGTGACCACCGGTCAGACCCTCAAGTCGGCAGAGTTTAAGTGGTACAAAATCAACGACGCGGGTCAGGAAGTGGAGTATTTCAACACCAAACTTGAGAACGTCAAGGTAGTGAAAGTCAATCCGGTGATGCACGACATCAAGGACCCGGCTTACGAGAAGCACAACCATCTTGAGCAGGTAGAACTGCGCTACGAAAAAATCACCTGGACCTACAAAGACGGCAACATCATTCATTCCGACGCCTGGAATGAACGCGCCACCGCGTAATGACGGGTCGGGCTGGCGTTAGCCAGCCCGTGATGAGTGGATTTCTGTGGTCATCTTTTCGGCTGACGACAGAAATCATTGCTGCTGACCCTGTGTGCCGGGGGCTCCTGGAGAGCGGGAAACGGCGACGGCGGTAGCGTGTGTGAAAGCGCAGTAGCAGAGCCTGCTGTCAGCATGGCCGGATAGTCGTCAATAACCAGCAATACTCTGAATTAAAAAAATTCACCTCCTGATATGCCACCTGGAAATCCGGCTCATGACTTTTGCGTCATTAACGGAGCAAACCGGTTACTGACAAAACTTTATTTCTGTGGAGTCAATATGATCAATCAGCCCGATTTAATAACCCCTCCGCTCAGCGCCCTGACAGCAAAGGGCCTGAACCGCTACCGTCTGATTATTCCCTCCTGTCCGGCACTGCTGGATGTGGAGGAGTTCAGTGGCCGGGAATCACTGAGTGAGCTGTACCGTTACACCATTCAGTTCACCAGTGACGAAAGGAATATCGATGCACGCCAGATACTGAACCAGGGGGCCACGCTGACGATGGGCACCGGGCCGCTGCTGGCGCTGAACGGGCAGAAACGGGTTCACGGCGTGGTGACGTACTTCAGCCGGGTGGGCGGTTCGCGCGAGCAGGCGACCTATAAGATTGTACTCGAGCCGTCTCTGACGCGCCTGGACAGGCAGTTCCGCAGCCATCGTTTTCTGGTGGATAAATCGGTGCCGGAGGTGGTGAAGGCGGTGCTGGAAGAGCACGGCCTGCAGGGGTGGGAATATGAATTTCATCTTCACAGGGACTACCCGAAAAGGGAGCAGATAAACCAGTACCGCGAGAGTGACCTGGCGTTTACAGAGCGTCTGCTGGCGGAGGTGGGGATATTTTACTACTTCACGCTGCAGCCGGACACGCAGACAGAGGTGATTCATTTTGCCGACGGGCAGCATGCGTGGCGTTACGGAAAAAAGCTGCCACTGAACAGTCCGTCGGGGGCGAATGACGGCGGGGTGGAGTCGGTGTGGGGCGTGCAGGTCGGGCACAGGATGGTGGCGCGAACGGTAACCACCGGGGACTACAGTCACCGTGAGGCGCAGAACATCCTGACTTCAGAGGCGGCGGATATGAGTCGCGGCGAAGGGGAGGGGATGACGTATGGCGATGTTTACCGTTACGGAACGCGGCACCGTGAGCGTGGAGCGAAAATCAGTCCGGCCACGGAAAGCGGCAACTTTCTGGCGCAGCTGGCCCATGAACGTTTTCTGGCGGGGCAGAGCGCGGTAAGCGGGAGCAGCAGTGATGCGGGTCTGTGTCCGGGGCAGGTGCTGGACATCAGTGAAACGGTGATACCGCCGACGCTGCCGCGTGAGGCGGCGGGCGGCGTGCTGATAACCGTGGCAGATTACAGCGCGAGCCGGAAGAATGCGCTGCGGGTGGAGTGGCGGGGGATACCGTTTCGTGATAACCGCTGCTGGCGGCCGGAGGAGAAGGCGCGGCCGGTGATAAGCGGCACGCTGATGGCGCGGGTGACCAGTGCGAAAAGTGATGACATTTATGCATGGCAGGATGGTTCGGGGCTGTACCGGGTGCAGTTTGATGCTGACCGTGATGAAAAGAGCCGCGGGATGGAGAGCATGCTGGTCCGGCTGGCGAAGCCCTACGGCGGGGACAGATACGGATTTCACTTTCCACTGATACAGGGAACGGAAGTGGGGGTGGCGTTTCATGAGGGCGACCCGGACCGGCCCTATATTGCACATGTGCTGCATGACTCGCGGCACGAGGACCCGGTGACGGAGGCGAATCACACGCGCAATATACTGCGCACGGCGGGACTGAACAAGCTGCGGATGGAGGATAAACGCGGTGAAGAACACATCAAACTCAGCACCGAATATGGCGGAAAAACCCAGCTGAATCTTGGTCACAATGTGGATGCCTCACGCAGACTGCGCGGTGAAGGCGCAGAGCTGCGCACTGACCGCCATGTTGCCATCCGTGGTGGCGCGGGGGTGTTTATCACCGCTGACAGACAGCCGCAGGCGGGAGGCATGATGCTGGAGATGCAGCCAGCGCTGAACCGTCTGGAACAGTCGGCGAATGTCATGGAATCGCTCTCCGCTGATGCGCAGCGCGCGCAGGCGGAGCCGTCGCAGGTGGAAGCGCAGCTGGCGTTCATGCGTGAGCAGATAGAAAAGCTGAGCGCCGCGGTCACGCTGCTCAGTGCGCCACAGGGCATTGCGCTGAGCAGTGGAAAGCACCTGCAGCTGGCGGCGGACCACAACCTGATATGTACCGCCGGAAAAGATGCCGACATGGGGGTAATGAAACGGCTGTTTATTGGTGTGGGGGAAGGGCTCAGCCTGTTTGTCCGTAAGGTGGGGATGAAGCTGATAGCGAACCAGGGGCCGGTGACGGTACAGGCGCAGAACGACCAGATGCAGTTACTGGCGCGCAAGGGACTGGAGATAGTGAGTACGGATGAAGAAATACATATTGTGGCGAAAAAGAAAATCACGCTCAACGCCGGAGGCTCGTACATCACCCTCGACCCGTACTGCATAGAGCTGGGGACGACGGGTGATTTTAACGTGAAGTCAGTGGATTTCAGCTACAGCGGCCCGGCGAAAATGGACGCCACCCATCCGGACTACCCGCGCCTGCAGGAGACGGTGAAACAGTCTATGTATATTGACATGCTTCATGCACCAGATACAGCCGGTCTGAGTCTGGCAGGTATGCCATGGACGCTTTATGCGGATGGTAAAGAGATGAAAAAAGGGGTACTGGACAGCAATGGTCGTGTGGAAATTGACCATCAGGTGGTGACGCGGCGTTACCAGCTGAAACTGGCAAATGGTGTCAGCTATCAGATCCCGGTGGTGGAGGCGTACCGCAATCCTGAGCAGGGTGAGCTGGCTAACAAAGGGATACCGCATTATAAATCAGCAGCCACGACGGATACTGATAAATATAAACTGCGTAACCAGTATAACGCCGTACTTAATGACCGGACAGAGACGAATAAGGAAGAAAAAGAATGAACAGTGAAGATGAAAACATAGAAATTACGGTTCCTATTAACATCAATGAAACCCGGAAGGGAACCGGAACATTACCGTGGATAGTAAACGGGACGAAATATGAGCCTCGTCTTGCCAGCTGGAAACCGCTGGTCAATGGCGAGGAGGCGTTCAGGGAAGTCTATCTGGCGATTGAGAAAGCGCAGAAATCGGTGGACATCATCTGCTGGGGTTTTCAGCCGTCGATGTATTTTATCCGTGACGGCGAACATCCCTGTATCGGGGAACTGCTGGTAAAAATTGCCCGGGAAAGGGATATCAGGGTAAGAGTTCTGGGCTGGAAATATCCGTTAAATGCGGCCGGTGTTGCCGATGAGGCCAATCTTCCCGGCAGGTGGGGAATTAAAAACCGGGCCGGGCAGACCTCCACGGATAAGCAGTTTGCCTATGACCGCAAGTGGTTCCAGTATTATGAGACGGACGCAGATACAGTGAAAAACCGGAAAGAGGCAGAAAAAGAACTGACAGATTATGAGAAGCTGCTTTGTCTCCCGGACCTGCCGTACAGGGAATTAAAAGAGGCAATGCATGAATATCTTAAAGACAAATTCAGGAAAAAATACGGCAAGCCGGAATTTATTGGTCGTGGATTCGGCCCTGCTGAACGGGTAAAAATCATGCGCCGGGCGAGTTCCATGGCGGCAGATAAGGAACTCAGCACAGCCACAATCGGCATGATGGGTTTAGCCCCGACGCACCATCAGAAAACGGTGCTGGTGGATTATGAACTGCCGGAAATCGCGGTGGGTTTTGTGATGGGCCATAACATGCTGGATGAGTACTGGGACACGGATGCGCATTCGTCAAAACACCGCACAGAGGATGACCGTCTGCCGCCAGACAGAGGGGCAGGAGGCAATCTGCCACGCCAGGACATCTCCTGTATGGTGACCGGTCCGGTTCTTGAACAACTGCATGATAATTTTGCTGTTGCCTGGCAGGGTGCGACTGGCTGGATTAAAAGCAGTGGTGAGGATTTGCTGACCCTGCGTAATGCCGATGAGAAGGCGTCACGCCTCAAAATACACCGGGAATGTGGCGCACTGGTGTTTGCCCAGCTGTTACGCACACAGGCGCAGGAAAAGTCAGAGGCGACCGGAAAGGAATACACAGATGATATAGAAAGACTCTATCTGCAGACGGTACGTAACGCCACACAGTTTATCTATATTGAAAACCAGTATTTTCGCTGGCCGC
This sequence comes from Enterobacteriaceae bacterium ESL0689, assembly GCA_029433525.1. Lineage (NCBI taxonomy): Bacteria > Pseudomonadati > Pseudomonadota > Gammaproteobacteria > Enterobacterales > Enterobacteriaceae > Enterobacteriaceae bacterium ESL0689. The sequence goes on from JAQTIF010000002.1 coordinate 682,531, forward strand.
CGCTGGCGGAGGTCATTCTTAAATCGGCGGCGGCGCAGACGAAAGGCGGGCGTGACCCGAAAGAGCACGGCAGCCTGCATCTGTTTGTGGTAACCAATGTTATTGATGAAGGGATTGGTAAAGGGACCCTGAATACCCAGCGAATGCTTGCGCTTCTCGGACGAAATGATGCGATATCCGGGGTGGTTAAACAGCTTAAAATCAATGAACTGACCGCAGAAACCTTCGACAAAGCTGGCAGTATTGCTGAGAAATATCAATCTCAGCTGGATAGCGGAGGGATACCTGATAAAGCGGTTATGCAGGAAATGGCGGCGGAACAGGGCAAGGTTATTGCAGACTATAAAGGGAAAGTGGATGAAATTAAGGCCAGTAAAATTTTGTCGGAGGACCGCCCGGGGCTGAAGGTGCATATCTGCTCGCTGGTGGCGCTGGATTCGCCCGCGGATAACTGGATGCCGGTCTATATTCACTCGAAGCTGATGATCATCGATGATGTTTTTACCACCCACGGTTCGGCGAATATCAACACCCGGAGTATGCAGGTGGACAGTGAAATGAATATTGCTCATGCGCGTAATGATGTAACGCAGGCCTTACGGAGAAGGCTGTGGAAGCTGCATACGAACGGGATGGGGGATCAGGATGATGCGGAAGAGGCGTTTAAAGCCTGGGATAATCTTCTAAGGGACAATAGCGATAACCAAGACAATAAATTATCACCATTAGCCCCGCTGATAAAATTCAATTACACCAATTATAACATTACGGACCTTGACTGATGCGCACCTTACTTTTGTTATTGTGCCTGTGGCTGGCCGCCTGTGACGGTGCCAGCGCCCCTTCTGTTATTTCAGATAAAAAGGAGGTCCGGATGGACCCGCTGAATGATATCAATGCCCGTCTGGCATTTACCTGTGTTCATGAGACTATTCCGGAACCCTCGGCCGACAGCGATATACTGTTTAAATACGCCCGCTGGTTACAGAAAAATAATCTGCTGAAGCAGGATGAAGCTGTAGATACAGAGGTAGGGCGGCTGTATCGCATTGCAGCGGAGAATGGTCACTATAAAGCGATGATTAATTTACAGAATGGTGGGCTGCGTGGTCATTTTCACCTGAACCGTGAGGAGCGTCTGCGCTTCAGCCAGCAGTTAATTGATGCGAAAGTGGCTACCGGCTATTACTTTATCGCTATCTTTCTGCAGAATGGTATTGCCGGACTGAAGCAGGATGAAGAGATGGCACTGCGCTACTACCGTAAGGCAGCAGATGAAGGCAGTGCTAATGCACAAGCTTATATCGGAAAGAAACTGGCCCCCATCGATTTAGCACCGGATGTTGCCCGGCAGATGCGTCGATGTGCTGCTGAACAAGGGGAAGGAGAGGCTGCCAGTGATCTGGGCGTTAATCTTAAAAACCGTAAACGATATCAGGAAGCACTTGAAGCTTTTCAGTTAGGAGTTGCTGCAGGAGCACCTGGTTCTGCCAGTTTTCTGGAACATGGGTTTATTAGCACAGACCCAACAGATCGTCTTTATTATCTGGGTCAGCAAAAAGATGAAGAACGTTCCCGTCGCTATAAAGCCATTGGTGATATGTTGTCAGGGTACTCCTATGCCCACCCCAAAGTCCCGGAAATCAATGAAATCGTCCCGCTGCCGCCTGCGCCGCTCCCGGCCTGGGATGGCAAACTGAAATGGGTAGAGGAATACAAAGCCAATATCGAACCCCCAAAACCCAGCGACAGACTGATCGTCGACCTGGCCAACGCAAAACAACTGAATCCACAAACCGGGCGGCCACTGCCCAGCTCACCGGACTTCGCCAGCAACAGTGCCCCCCGCATCCTGTGCCGCACCGGTGAACCCTGCCCGAAAAGTGGCTACTGGAAAATCGCCTGGATACCGAATGTGGGTGTCAGTAAAGAAGAAACGCGCTATTTCCGCGAAGGGCAGATTATGCCCACCGACCGGGTCGTCAAAGTCATCCATCGCCCGTGGCCGTTCAAGGCCAAATGGCTGCAGGAAGACCAGCATGTGGACTGGAAGTTTATGGGCGAAGCATAAGGAAGAAGAAACATGAATCGTCTGACCCTGCTGCTGTGCCTGTTGCTGGCGGCCTGTGACGGCACCAGCGCCTCTTCTGTTATTTCAGATAAAAAAGCGGCTCAGATAGGGGCGGCAATCAGTGGTAGTGGATGTGGAGAAGTATGCAGTAATAACCTGTCAATACTTCAAACGGCGAGTGGTATATTAGCCGCTCTGGCCGTTGTCATTTTCTTTATTCCCTCATCATCTAAAAAAAAGAATGATGAAATACCAAAGTAATATTATGTCGCTATTGCCTGTCTTGTCATTATTATGTAATGCAGTGAACTTTTTTATCATTAAAAGCACATGATTTTTACCGTAATGACAGCAGATGTTATCGGTGCGATCTAAAAAACTTAAAAAATCATTATATAAAATTCCTTTTCATTCCTCTGAGGAATAAATCATGAAAGGTATTATTCGTGTAGGTGATAAAACCACGGGCGGTGGTCGGGTCTTAAGTGGCTCCACGAAAATGAAGTTTCATGGCATTGGGGTCGCCCGCCTGGGCGACCCGGTGAATTGTGCCATCCAGGGACATGGCCAGACGGTGATTGTCCAGGGTCACCCCACTTTTAAGGATCACGGCGTGCCGGTCGCTTTTGATAATTATCTTTGTGGCTGTGGCTGCCGGTTAATCTCCAGCCTGCCTCAGGCGATGGCGGAATAACCATGGCCGTCAATTTAAAGCAGATCCCACCACCTGTTCCACAGCCACGGCCACCGCTCTGGTGGCTCTGGCTGCTGCTGCTGATAATCATGCTGCTGGCCGGAGTGGCCGATACCCTGCTGCGTCATCTCTCCCGCCCGGCCATTAACACCGGGGCTTTCTGGAGTTCAGCGCTGGGGCTTCCGGTACTGGGCTGGCTCATCTTACTGGCATTACGGGTCACCTGGTATAAAGGACAGTCAGCAATGGCACACAGCCGGAACAGGGAGCGTGAGCACCTGCTTCGCCATGCCATTCAGCGCGGGCAACGGCACTTAAATATTCTGGCGATGAGCCTGCACAGCGCCCTGCGTGAGCCCGATGATGCGGAGGGTGAAAAACAGTGGCAGGCCTTTAGCGGAAAAGAAAAGGGATTGAAAACACAGCCCACCTGGCACAGTGATGAAGGGGAACGCCACAGTCGTCTGATACGTAAAGAGGGGGAAAGCGACCCGCAGATGCTGAGCCGTATGCTGACGAAAACACTTCAGGAACTGACGCCTGCGTATACTGCTCTGTCGGCAGATATCCCGCTGACACTGTTACTGGACAGTCACAGCAGTCTGCCCGCCGGAGAGGTGACGGCACTCTGGCAGGCGAGCCTGGTAGCGAGTGGCATCCGGGCCCCCTCCGCTCAGCTCACCGGGAGCGGGCTGGCGGCAGTGGATCAATGGCTGGATGACCCGCGCAATGCACGGGCGCTGCTGCTGATTATTGCCATTCAGGTGATCCCGCAACAGACCACCGGTTCCGCAGAAAGCGTCGTCGGGTTATTGCTGGCCGGACAGGTGCTGAAATCAGCACCGATAGCCCGCTTACATCGCCCGGAAAAAATGCATCACACCAGCGAGGAAGATTTCCGCTATGCCCTGAATCAGGCGCTGGAGTGGGTGCCGATCGCCCCGCAGGCGGTCAGCCGGGGATTTCTGGCGGGCGTTAATTCTGGCTGGCATAAAGCCGTGATGACTGGCTTACAGGCGATCAATAGTCCGATCAATGCCGCTCAGGCGCTCAGTGATTTTGGCGAGACGCTGGGCTACCCCGGCCCGGCAACGCCATGGGTGGCAGTGAGCTGTGCGGCGGCCTGTTATGGCGGGGAACCACAGCTGATTATCAGCGGCGATAACCAGGATACGACGCCACTGTGGATCACCATGGTGACGCCGCCGGAAGAAGATCCGCAGGATAACAGCTGCGAAAAATAACAGACACCCCATTATTTATTCAGATAATTATGGCAGGTAAAACAGATGGATAAATCAGATAACACCGGGCACTGGAGTGGTCACTTTGGTTTTATCGTCGCGCTACTGACAGCTATTGGCTGGGGTATTTATCGCTATGGCGACCTGCTGGGGCTGAACACCCCGCTGGCGAAGCTGTATGCGTTTTTATGCCTGTGTCTTATCATTCTGCTACTCCGTTATGGCGGAGAGCTTATTCTGTTTTTGCGCAATATCCGGCGTGAAGACACGACGGCAACCAGATCTCCGCCAGCCGGTGAATCATGGCTCACTTCTCATGGTGCTGAGAGGTTATCTGATCTGAAGCAGGCACTGCATTACCAGTATGGCGGCGGATGGCGGCGTAAAGTGAGCATCCTGTTGCTGACCGGCCGGGCGGCAGAGGTGGACGCGCTGGCTCCCGGACTCAGTACCCAGCTGTGGCTTGAGGATCAGGGCACCGTACTGGTATGGGGTGGCGATATGGATATCCCCCCGGATGACGCATGGTTCAGTGATATCAGTAAATTATCACGTCGCCCGGCAGACGCCATAGTGTGGGTAACCCGGGCGTTTGATCACATGGCTTACCTGAATGCCCCGGCGGAAAACAGTCCACCGTCGTCGGCGGAGATGGACAGCATTGCCCGGCGTATTCACACCCGCTTTGATCAGCTTGGCTGGCGATTACCACTTTATGTCTGGTCAGTCGCCGGAAGAGAAACCCGGCCAGGACGGGTTGTTCAGTCAGTGGGATACCTGCTGCCTGCGCAGGCAAACGCTGATGATATTACCGCCCGGCTTAACACCCTCAGCGAAGCCCTGATCCCCCAGGGCATACAACAGATATGTATCGATCCCCATTACAGCTGGTTGCTTGATTTAAGCATTCAGTTGTCGGAGAGCGCGGAGAAGATCAGCGAGCCACTGTCGGTGTTGCTGACCCCATACCGCCCGCTACCACTGGCGGGGATGATGTTCAGCCCTGCGGCGCCTGAGGCCGTCAGGGAGACAAAACACCACTGGGGCCGGGATAGCCGCTGGGATGTGCTGCACTCCTCTCTGCCAGAGCTTCCGCCCGCGCTGTGTGCCCGCAGAAAGCGTGTCGGGTTATGGCGCGTTTCGCGCCTCGTGATGGCGACAGGCATGGCCAGCTGGGCGATATGGATGGGAATATCCTACATCAGCAACCGCAGCCAGATAACAGAGAGCGGGCTTATCGCTGCGCAGGCGGCACAGACCGGCCCGTCGCTGACGGCGCGGCTGCAGGCGCTGGCGGGGCTGCAGAAGACGCTGGCGCAGCTGCAGTACCGGGCTGAGCACGGGGTGCCGTGGTATCAGCGTGCCGGGCTGAGTCACAATGAGCAGTTACTGACGGCGCTGTGGCCGCGTTATCAGGCCAGTGCTCAGCCGCTGTTGCGAGATGCGGCGGCGGCGCATCTGCAGGGGCAGCTGAGCGCCTTTACGGCACTACCGCCGGACAGCCCGCTGCGCGAGAAGCAGGCAAAAAGTGCCTATGACCAGCTGAAGCTGTATCTGATGCTGACCCGTCCGGCGCACATGAATGCGGCGTGGTTCAGTAAAACGCTGCTGGCGGACTGGCCGGTACGCGACGGCGTGGAACGTGGTGTCTGGCAGGGAATAGCGCCATCGCTGCTGTCATTTTATGGTGCCCAGCTGGCGGAACATCCTGACTGGCACGGGATGGCGGACGAGTCGCTGACGGGGCAGAGCCGGGCGCTGCTGATACGGCTGATGGGGATGCGTAACAGCGAATCGGGGCTGTATCAGAAGATGCTTGCCAGGGTGGCAAATCTGTACAGTGATATGCGGCTTGAGGATATGACGGGCGATACGGATGCCGGAAGGTTGTTCAGCACGGATGAAGTGGTGCCGGGGATGTTTACCCGCCAGGCGTGGGAGCAGGCGGTGAAGCCAGCGATAGCCGGGGTAGTGAAGAGTCGGCGGGATGAGCTGGACTGGGTACTGACCGACAGTCAGCACTCACTTATCTCCCTGGAAGATATCTCCCCGCAGGCGCTGGAGCAGCGGCTGACTGAGCGTTACTTTGCCGATTTTGGCAATGCGTGGCTGGGTTTCCTCAACAGCCTGCGCTGGAAGCGGGCGACCACCTTATCTGATGCCATCGACCAGCTGACCCTGATGGCTGATGTGCGTCAGTCGCCGCTGGTGGCGCTGATGAACACCCTCAGTGTACAGGGTCGCACCGGGCAGAGCGGTGAGGCGATCGCCGCCTCGCTGGTGAAATCGGCGAAAAATCTGCTCAATAAGGAGCGGCCGGTCATCGACCAGCAGGCGGGTGAGCACGGGCCACTGGAAGAGACCTTTGGTCCTCTGCTGGCGCTGCTGGATCGAACCCGCAGTGGCGGTGAGGCACCGGTATTTTCCTCCTATCTGACGCGAGTGACCCAGGTACGGCTGCGGCTGCAGCAGGTGACCAATGCGGCCGATCCGCAGGCGATGACCCACACCCTGGCGCGCACGGTATTTGAGGGAAAATCGGTGGATCTCACCGATACCCGCGACTATGGCAGTCTGCTGGCGGCCGGTCTGGGTCAGGAGTGGAGCGGATTTGGCCGCACGGTATTTGTCGCGCCGATGGAGCAGGCATGGCAGCAGGTACTGAGCCCGGCGGCAGAAAGTCTGAATGTTCAGTGGCAGGACGCGGTGGTCAGTGAATGGAATGCCGCCTTTGGTGGTCGTTATCCGTTTGCGGACAGCAGCAGTGATGTCTCACTGTCCCTGCTGGCGCGCTATATCAGTGCTGATAACGGGCATATCAGTCGTTTTTTACACACCCGGCTGAACGGACTGCTGCACCGGGAGGGCAACCACTGGGTGGCGGACAGCATCAATGCCCGGGGGCTGACATTTAATCCGGCGTTTATCCGTGCCATCAACATCCTGAGCCAGACAGCGGAGGTGGCCTTTGCTGACGGCAACAGCGGAATACATTTTGAGCTGCGCCCGGGGACGGCGGAAGGGGTGATGGAGACCGAGCTGGTTATCGACAGCCAGCGGCTCAGTTACATGAATCAGATGCCGGAATGGAAGCGTTTCGCCTGGCCAGCCGACAGTGAAGCGCCGGGGGCGACTTTAAGCTGGATAAGCACCCGTGCGGGCACCCGCCAGTATGCGAATATAGCGGGGAGCTGGGGCTGGATACGGCTGCTGGACAAGGCAACGGTCAGTGCGTGGCCGGGGGTGGACAGCAGCTATCGCCTGAGCTGGCATGCCCCGGACGGGCGATCACTGAATTACACCCTGCGCACGGAGGCGGGAGAGGGGCCGCTGGCATTACTGAAGCTGCGGCACTTCCGGCTACCGGAGACGATATTCAGTGTCACCCCGGTGGCGGATGATGTGGAGACCGGGGCGAATGAAGCGATACAGGGAATGTATTAATTCGTGACCTGAGTGCTTTGCCTCAGAAACCACGGCAGAGACTGAGCGCCATGAACTGCGTAACCAGTATAACGCCGTACTTAATGACCGGACAGAGACGAATAAGGAAGAAAAAGAATGAACAGTGAAGATGAAAACATAGAAATTACGGTTCCTATTAACATCAATGAAACCCGGAAGGGAACCGGAACATTACCGTGGATAGTAAACGGGACGAAACATGAGCCTCGTCTTGCCAGCTGGAAACCGCTGGTCAATGGCGAGGAGGCGTTCAGGGAAGTCTATCTGGCGATTGAGAAAGCGCAGAAATCGGTGGACATCATCTGCTGGGGTTTTCAGCCGTCGATGTATTTTATCCGTGACGGCGAACATCCCTGTATCGGGGAACTGCTGGTAAAAATTGCCCGGGAAAGGGATATCAGGGTAAGAGTTCTGGGCTGGAAATATCCGTTAAATGCGGCCGGTGTTGCCGATGAGGCCAATCTTCCCGGCAGGTGGGGAATTAAAAACCGGGCCGGGCAGACCTCCACGGATAAGCAGTTTGCCTATGACCGCAAGTGGTTCCAGTATTATGAGACGGACGCAGATACAGTGAAAAACCGGAAAGAGGCAGAAAAAGAACTGACAGATTATGAGAAGCTGCTTTGTCTCCCGGACCTGCCGTACAGGGAATTAAAAGAGGCAATGCATGAATATCTTAAAGACAAATTCAGGAAAAAATACGGCAAGCCGGAATTTATTGGTCGTGGATTCTACCTGCTGAACGGGTAAAAATCATGCGCCGGGCGAGTTCCATGGCGGCAGATAAGGAACTCAGCACAGCCACAATCGGCATGATGGGTTTAGCCCCGACGCACCATCAGAAAACGGTGCTGGTGGATTATGAACTGCCGGAAATCGCGGTGGGTTTTGTGATGGGCCATAACATGCTGGATGAGTACTGGGACACGGATGCGCATTCGTCAAAACACCGCACAGAGGATGACCGTCTGCCGCCAGACAGAGGGGCAGGAGGCAATCTGCCACGCCAGGACATCTCCTGTATGGTGACCCATCCGGTTCTTGAACAACTGCATGATAATTTTGCTGTTGCCTGGCAGGGTGCGACTGGCTGGATTAAAAGCAGTGGTGAGGATTTGCTGACCCTGCGTAATGCCGATGAGAAGGCGTCACGCCTCAAAATACACCGGGAATGTGGCGCACTGGTGTTTGCCCAGCTGTTACGCACACAGGCGCAGGAAAAGTCAGAGGCGACCGGAAAGGAATACACAGATGATATAGAAAGACTCTATCTGCAGACGGTACGTAACGCCACACAGTTTATCTATATTGAAAACCAGTATTTTCGCTGGCCGCCGCTGGCGGAGGTCATTCTTAAATCGGCGGCGGCGCAGACGAAAGGCGGGCGTGACCCGAAAGAGCACGGCAGCCTGCATCTGTTTGTGGTAACCAATGTTATTGATGAAGGGATTGGTAAAGGGACCCCTGAATACCCAGCGAATGCTTGCGCTTCTCGGACGAAATGATGCGATATCCGGGGTGGTTAAACAGCTTAAAATCAATGAACTGACCGCAGAAACCTTCGACAAAGCTGGCAGTATTGCTGAGAAATATCAATCTCAGCTGGATAGCGGAGGGATACCTGATAAAGCGGTTATGCAGGAAATGGCGGCGGAACAGGGCAAGGTTATTGCAGACTATAAAGGGAAAGTGGATGAAATTAAGGCCAGTAAAATTTTGTCGGAGGACCGCCCGGGGCTGAAGGTGCATATCTGCTCGCTGGTGGCGCTGGATTCGCCCGCGGATAACTGGATGCCGGTCTATATTCACTCGAAGCTGATGATCATCGATGATGTTTTTACCACCCACGGTTCGGCGAATATCAACACCCGGAGTATGCAGGTGGACAGTGAAATGAATATTGCTCATGCGCGTAATGATGTAACGCAGGCCTTACGGAGAAGGTTATGGAAGCTGCATACGAACGGGATAGGGGATCAGGATGATGCAGAAATAGCATTTAAGAAATGGGATGATGTTATTAATCAGAATTACAGCAGGCAATACGGAACCGTAAAGGCTCCCCCACTGGCCCCGCTGATAAAATTTGATTACATCAAATATAACATTACGGACATGGACTGATGCGCGCTTTACTTTTGTTATTGTGCCTGTGGCTGGCAGCCTGTGACGGTGCCAGCGCCCCTTCTGTTATTTCAGATAAAAAGGAGGTCCGGATGGACCCGCTGAATGATATCAATGCCCGTCTGGCATTTACCTGTGTTCATGAAACTATCCCGGAACCCTCTGCCGACAGCGATATACTATTTAAATACGCCCGCTGGTTACAGAAAAATAATCTGCTGAAGCAGGATGAAGCTGTAGATACAGAGGTAGGGCGGCTGTATCGCATTGCAGCGGAGAATGGTCACTATAAAGCGATGATTAATTTACAGAATGGTGGGCTGCGTGGTCATTTTCATCTGAACCGTGAGGAGCGTCTGCGCTTCAGCCAGCAGTTAATTGATGCGAAGGTGGCTACCGGCTATTACTTTATCGCTATCTTTCTGCAAAACGGTGTCGCCGGGCTGAAGCAGGATGAAGAGATGGCACTGCGCTACTACCGTAAGGCAGCGGATGAGGGCAGCGCTGATGCACAGGCTTATATTGCGGAAAAATTTTTTGTGGCGGGCACTGCCTATGATGTGGCTGAACAGATGCGCAGATGCGCAGCGGAACAGGGAGCGGGAGAGTCTGCTAACTATCTGGCTATAGGTTTAAAAGATCAAAAGCGCTATAAAGAATCGCTGGAAGCCTTTCAGCTGGGCGTGGCCGCAGGGAATGTGAGTTCTGCCAGCTTTCTGGAAAATGGATTTAGTGGTGTCGAACCAACCGATGAGCTTTATTATATAGGTCAGCAAAAAGATGAAGAACGTTCCCGTCGCTATAAAGCCATTGGTGATGTGTTGTCAAGGTACTCCTACGTCCACCCCAAAGTCCCTGAAATCAATGAAATCGTCCCGCTGCCGCCTGCGCCGCTTCCTGCCTGGGATGGCAAACTGAAATGGATAGAGGAGTACGACGCCAATGTCGAACCCCCAAAACCCACCGACAGATTGATCGTCGACCTGGCCAACGCAAAACAACTGAATCCACAAACCGGCAGGCCGTTACCCAGCTCGCCGGACTTCGCCAGCAACAGTGCCCCCCGCATCCTGTGCCGTACCGGCGAACCCTGCCCGAAAAGCGGCTACTGGAAAATCGCCTGGATACCGAATGTGGGTGTCAGTAAAGAAGAAACGCGCTATTTCCGCGAAGGGCAGATTATGCCCACCGACCGGGTCGTCAAAGTCATCCATCGCCCGTGGCCGTTCAAGGCCAAATGGCTGCAGGAAGACCAGCATGTGGACTGGAAGTTTATGGGCGAAGCATAAGGAAGGAAAAACATGAATCGTCTGACCCTGCTGCTGTGCCTGTTGCTGGTGACCTGTGATGGCGCCAGCACGCCTTTTGTTATTTCAGATAAAAAAGCGGCTCAGATGAAGCCGCTGAATGATATCAATGTCCGGCTGACGTTTACCTGCAAACACCAGACTATTCCTGAACCTTCGGCCGACAGCGATGTGCTGTTTAAATACGCCCGCTGGCTGCAGAAAAATAATCTGCTGAAGCAGGATAAAAAGGTGGATACAGAAGTGGAGCGACTGTATCGCATTGCCGCCGAAAATGGCCATTATAAAGCGATGGTCAATTTACAAAACGGCGCATTAAGGGGGCATTTTTCGCTGACCAGTGAAGAACGCCTGCGTTTCAGCCAGCGGATGATAGATGCGAAAGTGGCCGCTGGTTACTACTTTATTGCTATTTATCTGCAACAGGGTTCCGCCGGGTTAAAACAAGACCCGGAAATGGCCCTGCGTTACTTCCGTAAGGCGGCGGATGAGGGGAATCCACAGGCGCAAGACTATGTTGGAGAAAAGTTGTCTCCTGCAAAAATGGCACCGCAGGTCGCCATGCAAATGTTCCGTTGTGCGGCAGAACAGGGTGAAGGGCAAGCGGCAACCTCATTAGGCATTATGCAGTCAATTGATAAAAAGTACCAGGAAGCGGTTAAGGCATTTCAATTAGGTGTAGCCGCTGGAGATACTACTTCTGCTATCGCTTTGTATCATGGTTTTGATGATCCTGAGCCTACGGATAGATTGTATTACCTTGCATTACAAAAAGATCCTGAACGAGCCAGACGCTATAAGGTAATAAGTAGTATTTTATCAGACTACTCCTACGTCCACCCCAAAGTCCCGGAAATCAATGAAATCGTCCCGCTGCCGCCTGCGCCGCTTCCGGCCTGGGATGGCAAACTGAAATGGATAGAGGAGTACGACGCCAATATCGAACCCCAAAAACCCAGCGACAGACTGATCGTCGACCTGGCCAACGCAAAACAACTAAATCCACAAACCGGGCGGCCACTACCCAGCTCGCCGGACTTCGCCAGCAACAGTGCCCCCCGCATCCTGTGCCGCACCGGCGAACCCTGCCCGAAAAGCGGTTACTGGAAAATCGCCTGGATACCGAATGTGGGTGTCAGTAAAGAAGAAACGCGCTACTTCCGCGAAGGGCAGATTATGCCCACCGACCGGGTCGTCAAAGTCATCCATCGCCCGTGGCCGTTCAAGGCCAAATGGCTGCAGGAAGACCAGCATGTGGACTGGAAGTTTATGGGCGAAGCATAAGGAAGAAAAAACATGAATCGTCTGACCCTGCTGCTGTGTCTGTTGCTGGCAGCCTGTGATGGTGCCAGCACACCGTTATCGCCTGGTGCTAAAAGAGCGACTCAGATGGACCCGCTGAATGATATTAATGCCCGTCTGGCATTTACCTGTGTTCATGAGACTATTCCGGAACCCTCGGCCGACAGCGATATACTGTTTAAATACGCCCGCTGGCTGCAGAAAAATAATCTGCTGAAGCAGGATGAAGCTGTAGATACAGAGGTAGGGCGGCTGTATCGCATTGCAGCGGAGAATGGTCACTATAAAGCGATGATTAATTTACAGAATGGTGGGCTGCGCGGTCATTTTCATCTGAACCGTGAGGAGCGTCTGCGTTTCAGCCAGCGGTTAATTGATGCGAAAGTGGCTACCGGTTATTACTTTATCGCTATCTTTCTGCAGGAGGGTGTCGCCGGACTGAAGCAGGATGAGGAAATGGCACTGCGCTACTACCGTAAGGCAGCGGATGAAGGCAGTGCCGATGCACAGGCTTATATCGGGAAGAAATTAGCCCCTATTGATTTAGCCCCGGATGTTGCCCGGCAGATGCGCCGGTGTGCGGCAGAGCAGGGTAATGGTACAGCTGCATTGTCTCTTGGAATTGATTTAAAAGGAGATAAAATTTACAAAGAGTCGCTGGAAGCCTTTCAGCTGGGCGTGGCCGCAGGGAATGTGAGTTCTGCCAGCTTTCTGGAAAATGGATTTAGTGGTGTCGAACCAACCGATGAGCTTTATTATATAGGTCAGCAAAAAGATGAAGAACGTTCCCGTCGCTATAAAGCCATTGGTGATGTGTTGTCAAGGTACTCCTACGTCCACCCCAAAGTCCCGGAAATCAATGAAATCGTCCCGCTGCCGCCTGCGCCGCTTCCGGCCTGGGATGGCAAACTGAAATGGATAGAGGAGTACGACGCCAATATCGAACCTCCAAAACCCAGCGACAGACTGATCGTCGACCTGGCCAACGCAAAACAACTGAATCCACAAACTGGCCGTCCACTGCCCAGCTCGCCGGACTTCGCCAGCAACAGTGCGCCCCGCATCCTGTGCCGTACCGGCGAACCCTGCCCGAAAAGCGGTTACTGGAAAATCGCCTGGATACCGAATGTGGGTGTCAGTAAAGAAGAAACGCGCTACTTCCGCGAAGGGCAGATTATGCCCACCGACCGGGTCGTCAAAGTCATCCATCGCCCGTGGCCGTTCAAGGCCAAATGGCTGCAGGAAGACCAGCATGTGGACTGGAAGTTTATGGGCGAAGCATAAGCACAAGGAAGAAAGAATATGAATCGTCTGACCCTGCTGCTGGCCTGTGCGCTGCGCTTTCTCCGCGCTATCCGTATCCAGGCTGATTGCGTCAATAACCCGGTGGGCCAGGCTATAAAGGTATCATTATTAAAAGATGTTGCTTCACAAAAGAAATGGTGGCTACAACATCACTGGATGACCGCAATCAGGTTCGTTTCTTGCCCGTTGTTATCCTGATGGTTCAGCATACAAATGCTGATCAACGGGTAACGAATAGACTATTTGATGGTCCTGATCCAACAGATGAACTTTACTATAAGCTCGTGGCTGGGAAAAATATGAAACCTGGGGAGAAACAATTAAATGGCGAATAAATAATCAGCCCGGGAATTTTATTAAACAAAATCCAAATGGTTCTACTCAATCTCCAAAAATAAAAGGTAAAAATAATGTCTAATATATTTTTATATGATACTCCTATACTACCCAATGATTTTACTTTTCCGCAAAGCTATATTGATACAGTAAAGGCTGATAATGTTATTAAAATAGAACCATGGGTTTTTTTATGTCACGATATTGGGATGTCTTTAAGTTATTATGGATCATTACTCATCAAATATAAGGATCATCCTTTAATACCATTTGCTATAGCAAATGATCAGTCAGGTTTCTTTAATGATGGATATGTTATTTTAGCTTGTTTTGATGGAAACGATAAAACTGGATATCCTAAAATTTATTTTCATGATTATGGTTATAATGGAAAAATTCCTGATTGGGATAAACGATATTATTTAGGTAATTTCTCTGTTTGGCTTGAATTGGCAAAAGAAGAATCAGCCCAATATAAAGCGGAACGGGCTGATTTTGAGTGATTTAATCAAATATTAAAAAATCAGTAGAAACATGATGAGTTAACCAAACGCCATTATCAGCCAGGTAAAATCTGAAGCTTTGTTGATACATTGATAGGGCTTTGATTTTAAGTACAATAGGTTTGCCATGTCGTTGCCCTACAGAGATAGCGGTCTGTTCATCAACAGATAAATGTACATAATGACGATCACCTGCAATTAATCCTTGTTCTTTAATTGAATTTATAAAACGCGTTGCTGTCCCATGATATAAAAATTCTGGCGGAATCTGCTCTATATAATTAATATTAACTTGTTTAGTTGAATGTCCTTGTGCTGCTCGAATTTTTAATCCGTCATCTGAAATCGTAAAACGTTTTTTATCATTTGTTTTTGTTACTTGTTCAATAAGTTCTTTTGTTAACGATTCACCATATTGCCTGGCATGCATAATTAAATCATCAATATTAGCCCATCCATCAGAATCTAGTTTTAGATTAATGGCTTCTGGTTGATGTCTTAGAATGTAACTTAAAAATTTGCTTATTTTATCTAATTATTTACGCATGTTTTATTTTTACCCAATTATATATATTTTAATCTATGATTTAATTTTAGATATTTGATTAATTTATAGCACCATATAATAACAATCAGTTTAGACTATTTTTCTTACATTGTCTTTATTGATAGATATTTATCTAATAATTTTCTAAATAGCTTATATGGACACCATCTTCGATGCAAGCACCGGCAGATCTTTTCTGACAATGTAGTCACAAACATATATTCGGCTTCATGAGCCCTGATGAAAATCCGTACTCTCTGGCCTCATTAGCGCCAAATAGTAGATCACTTTGAGGGAACTCAGCCCGGATTTTGTGATCTGATCAATTGCCAAATATCCCACATCACCTACCGGACTGAGCGATGACAATCATAGCGCCAATACAGACTTCGCCAGTAACAGTGCCCCCCGCATCCTGTGCCGCACTGGCGAACCCTGCCCGTTGCGCTTTTTCCGCGCTATCCGTGTTCAGACTGGCTGCGTCAATAACGCCTGCTGGGCCAGGCTCTGATATAACTGTTATTCTTCCGGTGACGACCACCATAATCAGCATCAGCTTGTTTATCATGTTGTTTTTGTGATATACCACATTGTTATGAAGCGTTTTTTTTATTAGCCTAGCTAATAGTGGTAAAAATGCGGAGTGATTATCAAGGATAACGAATCACGCATAATTTAAGCTGACAGGTTCAACACATTTGTGCCAGGGAAGGGGGTAAAAATCCCCCGCAGCCCCCGCTGCTGTGATGCTGACAACCCCGTAAAAACCACTGATCGCAAGATTGGGAAGGATGGGCGAGGAAGACGCTAAGCCAGAAGACCTGCCTGTTAGTCGATAGTCAACAACTTCGGTGGGAAGTGGGTTGTCCATGCGCATATCCTCACTGGAGTGGGGATATGCGCATTTTCACCTTTACCCACCCTGACACAGGATCAGGGAAATGGCGGCAAAGCAGTACGCATTTGTGCTGGCTGGCACAGGCAGCGGATGTGGTAAAACGACAGTGACACTGGGTTTACTACGTGTATTGCAGCAACGCGGATTACGTGTTCAGCCTTACAAAGTGGGGCCGGATTATCTCGACACCGGCTGGCATACCGCTATATGTGGAACCTCCTCGCGTAATCTTGACAGTTTCATGCTCCCGACCCCGACACTCAATGCGCTGTTTTGCGAGCAGATGCAACAGGCCGATATTGCTGTTATCGAAGGGGTAATGGGGCTGTATGACGGCTACGGTGTCGATCCCAATTACTGCAGCACGGCGGCGATGGCAAAACAACTGGGCTGTCCGGTGATATTACTGGTGGATGGCAAAGCGGTATCGACCTCTGTGGCTGCAACCGTGATGGGTTTTCAGCACTTTGATCGCCAGTTATCGATTGCGGGCGTGATTGTTAATCGCGTCAACAGTGAATCCCATTTCCAGTTGCTGAAAACCGCGATTGAACACTATTGCGCCATCCCGGTGCTTGGTTATGTGCCGCGCATGGACGGGATCAGTCTGCCGGAGCGCCATCTCGGATTAGTCACTGCCCGTGAATCGCTGATCAGCGGGCAAGCCTGGCATGATTTTGCCGCAACCCTTGAGCAGACACTGAATATCGATCAGTTGCTGGCAGTCAGCCAACTGGCAAAACTGCCCGCAGGGGCATGGCCAGAAATGCCTGCGCAAGGGGCCGGACAAGGTTTGCGTCTGGCGCTGGCCGATGACGAAGCATTTAATTTCTATTATCCCGATAACCTGGCCCTGCTGGCGCGTACCGGAGTTGAGATTATTCGCTTCAGTCCGCTGCACGACCGGCAATTGCCTGACTGTCAGATGGTCTGGCTGGGCGGTGGCTATCCTGAACTGCATGCCCAGGCACTTTCTGCCAACACTTCCATGTTAGCCAGTCTGCGCGCGGCGCAGCAAAGTGGCGTCGCCATCTATGCCGAATGTGGCGGGCTGATGTATCTCGGCAGCACACTGACCGATGCACAAGGCGATATCTATCCGATGGCCAGTCTGATCCCCGGCCACAGCAAAATGGACAAACGGCTGACCCGATTTGGTTATTGTGAAGCGCAAGCCTGTCAGCCGACGCTACTGGCAGACAGCGGGGAGATGGTGCGCGGACACGAATTTCACTACTCCGATTTTACCCCCGATCTGCCGGCCGTGATGGACTGCCGTAAGGTACGGGATGGTGTTATCCAGCAACAATGGCGCGGTGGCTGGCAGGTGGGCAATACCTTCGCCAGCTATCTGCATGTTCATTTTGCACAGCGTCCGCTGATGCTAAACCGCTGGCTGGCGGCGGCGAGGGACGCATTATGACACTGCTCGCCTGGTGCATCGGCTGGATACTCGATTTTATTATTGGCGATCCGCAAAACTGGCCGCATCCGGTACGCTGGATGGGAAATCTGATCACGCTGTTACAGCGCATTGTCCGCCGCTATTGTCACAGTGACACCGCGTTACGCATCGGTGGTGGTGTGATGTGGCTGATTGTTGTGGGTGGCAGCTGGGCCGTGGCGTCGGGAGTATTGCTGCTGGCACGCGCGATTAATCCGTGGCTGGCATGGGTGGTCGAAATCTGGATGATTTTTACCCTGCTGGCCGGGCGCAGTCTGGCGCAGGCTGCACAGGATGTGGCAACGCCCCTGCGCGCTGGCGACATCTCAGCCAGTCGGCAAAAGCTGTCGTGGATTGTGGGCCGGGATACCTCGCAACTGCAAGCCGATCAGATCAACCGCGCGGTAGTGGAAACGGTCGCCGAAAATACCGTAGATGGCATTATCGCGCCGTTATTTTTCCTGATGCTCGGTGGTGCGCCACTGGCGATGGCCTATAAAGCGGTGAATACCCTTGATTCAATGGTGGGCTACAAATACGAAAAGTACCGGGCGATCGGCATGGTCAGTGCCCGGATGGATGATGTCGCCAATTATATCCCTGCCCGCCTGAGTGGATTACTGCTGGTTATCGCCGCCTTTTTATGTTGTCAGCAGGGCCGCGAGGCACTGCGTATCGGCTGGCGTGATCGCTATAACCACAGTAGCCCTAACTGTGGCTGGGCAGAAGCGCCCGTTGCCGGAGCTCTGGGGATTCGCCTTGGCGGGCCAAATTATTACTTTGGTGAATGTGTACAAAAGCCGTGGATGGGTGACGCACAGCGTGCCATTACCATCGACGATATCCCCCAAACAATTCGATTAATGTGGGTTGCTTCCCTGCTGGCACTGGCGCTGTTTCTGATGATGCGCTGGCTGGTGGTGGGCGTAGCCTGAGGATAAAAGATAATGCAATACATTCGCCAGCCCCAGCAAATTGAGGCGAAGAGCTTCGCGATTATTGGTGACATCATTAGTGAGACGCGCCCTGAGTACCAGTTTGCCAGTCCGCTGCATGAAGCCATCATCAAGCGGGTGATCCACACCACCGCTGATTTTGACTGGCTGGATATTCTCTGGTTTTCCGATGATGTACTAGACCGGCTGTGTGCGGCACTCTGTCGCCCCTCGGTGATTTACACTGATACCACGATGGCATTGTCCGGCATCAACAAAAATTTACTGGCCCGCTTTGGTGGGGAGTGTCGCTGCTATATCAGTGATCCGCGAGTGGTCGCGCAAGCTAAAGAGGAGGGGATCACCCGGTCGATGGCGGCAGTCGATATTGCGGTCAGGGAAGAGGGCGAGAAAATATTTGTCTTTGGTAATGCGCCGACGGCGCTCTTCCGCTTGCTGGAACATGACATTACGGTCAGTGGGGTGGTGGGCGTTCCGGTCGGTTTTGTCGGCGCGGCAGAATCGAAAACAGCACTCACCCACAGTGCGTTACCGGCTATCGCTGCGCTTGGTCGCAAAGGGGGCAGTAATATTGCCGCCGCGATAGTTAACGCCATTCTCTACCACTTGCAGAGGTCATTATGAGTGATCCCTCTTTTGCGGCTCCGGTATGGCATAACGGCAAGGCGTTGCGTAAAGGCTACACCACGGGCTCCTGTGCGACCGCCGCCGCGAAAGTGGCGGCACTGATGGTATTGCGTCAGCATCTTATCCACCAGGTGTCGATTGTCACGCCATCTGGTGTCACCCTGCGGCTGAATGTCGAGTCACCGCATATTGAGGGACAGCAGGCGATCGCCGCGATCCGTAAAGATGGCGGTGATGATGTCGATGCCACTCATGGCATGTTGATTTTTGCCAGAGTGACGCTCAATGACCGTAGCGAGATCGTGTTGCGCGGGGGCGAAGGGGTGGGCACCGTGACCCGCAAAGGGATCGGTCTGCCGACCGGTAGTGCCGCGATTAACCGCACTCCCCGACAGACGATCGAAGCGGCGGTGCGGGAGGTCATCGGCCCGACCCGTGGCGCAGAGATTGAAATTTTTGCTCCCGAAGGCGAGGAACGGGCGAAAAAAACCTATAACTCACGTCTTGGCATCGTGGGGGGGATTTCGATTATTGGCACCACCGGTATCGTCACCCCGATGTCGGAAGAGAGCTGGAAACGCTCACTGTCGCTGGAACTGGAGATTAAGCGTACTGCCGGATTACAGCGTGTGGTGCTGGTGCCGGGCAATCATGGCGAACGTTTTGTGCGTGAAAAGATGGGGATCGACAGCGAGAAGGTGGTCACCATGAGCAACTTTATTGGCTACATGATTGACGAAGCGGTACGTCTCGGATTCCAGCAGATCGTGCTGGTAGGCCACCCAGGCAAGCTGATCAAAGTGGCTGCCGGGATCTTCCACACCCACAGCCATGTTGCCGATGCACGGATGGAGATCCTGGTCGCCCATCTGGCCCTGCTTGGCGCGCCGCTGGAATTGCTGACCCAGGTCAGTGACTGCGATACCACCGAAGCCGCGATGGAACATATCGATGCTTATGGCTTCCAGCGGATCTATAACCATCTGGCGGAACGCATCTGTCTGCGGGTCAGGCAGATGTTGCGCTTCAGTGAAAACCCGCCGGTTTGCGACGCCATTATGTTCTCTTTTGATAATCAGGTATTGGGCAGTAATCGACCGATCGCCGACATCGTTAAGGATCTGCAATGTTAACCGTGGTAGGCATGGGCCCCGCTGGCACGCACCTGATGACACCCGCCGCGCATGCGGCAGTCGCGCAGGCGGATGTTCTTGTCGGGGGCAAACGTCATCTCCAGCAATTTCCCGATTTTCAGGGCGAGACCTGGCCGCTCGGTGCCAACATCCCAGAGTTGCTGGCATGGATTGAAGCCCGGCGCGATAAACAGGTGGTGATTATCGCTTCCGGTGATCCGCTGTTTTACGGCATCGGTAGCCGCATGATTGCCCACTTTGGCATCGGTAACGTCACCATTATTCCTGGGATCAGTGCCGTACAGTACCTCTGTGCGCTGGCCGGCATCGATATGAATGAGATGTGGCTGACCAGTTGTCACGGACGAGAGGTCGATTTTGATGAGCTGGCACGCCATCACAAAGTGGCGATGGTGACGGATAGCTTATGCGGGCCACGGGAAATCGCCGCTCAGCTGGTTGCGCGCGGCAAAGGCTATCGCTGGATGGTGATTGGTGAAAACCTGGCGATGGATCAACAACGACTTCACTGGCTCACCGTCAGTGAGGTCAGGGAAAAATATGAAATGAACACAGTGGTGATCCTTGATGAAAGATAGTCTTTTTCTGCGTGGCGGCAAAGTGCCTATGACCAAAGAGGTGGTGCGTGCGCTGGCACTATCCAGACTGGAGTTACAGGGGGCGCACCATCTGATTGATATCGGAGCGGGTACCGGAAGCGTCTCGATAGAAGCGGCGTTACAGTTCCCTTTATTGCATGTCACCGCCGTTGAACGCAACCCCGCCGCGTTGCAACTGCTGGAAGAGAACCGTCAGCGCTTTGCCTGTCGTAATATTGAGATCCTCGCCGGAGAAGCGCCAGTGACGGTCACCGAAAAGGCCGATGCGATATTTATCGGCGGCAGCGGTGGCCATCTGACGGCACTGATCGACTGGTCTTTGCAGCAGTTACTTCCCGCAGGTCGCCTGGTGATGACCTTTATTCTGATCGAAAACCTGCATAGTGCGCTGGCATATCTGAACCAGATTGGGATACAGAACGTGGATTGCCAGCAAATAGATGTCTCGACACTCGCCACGCTCGGTAACGGTCACTACTTCAAACCCAACAATCCGGTCTTTATGATCGCCTGCCAGAAGGAAACACACGATGTCTGAGACCTTTGACCCACGCCAGGTCTGGTTTGTCGGTGCCGGGCCGGGGGATCGTGAGCTGATCACCCTCAAAGGATATCACCTGCTACAACAGGCGCAGGTGGTGATCTATGCCGGATCACTGATTAATACCGAACTGCTGGAGTATTGCCCAGCCGATGCCGAGTGCCATGACAGCGCGGAACTCGATCTGCAACAGATTATTGATTTGATGGTGACGGGTGTCAAAGCCGGAAAAACGGTGGTACGCCTGCAAACCGGCGATGTTTCGCTGTATGGCTCGGTACGCGAACAGGGAGAAGAACTGACGAAACAGGGTATCGGCTGGCAGGTCGTCCCCGGTGTCAGCGCGTTCCTCGGCGCAGCGGCAGAACTGGGGGTAGAGTACACGGTGCCTGAAGTATCACAAAGCCTGATTATTACCCGGCTGGAGGGGCGCACCCCGGTTCCCGAACGCGAACAACTGGAATCTTTTGCCCGTCATCAAACCTCAATGGCGATTTACCTGTCGGTACAGCGGATCCATCGGGTGGCGGAACGGCTGATTGCCGGTGGCTATCCTGCGACGACTCCGGTGGCGGTGATTTATAAAGCCACCTGGCCGGAAAGCCAGACGGTACGCGGTACGCTCAGTGATATTAGCGATAAAGTTCGCGCAGCGGGTATTCGTAAAACCGCGCTGATTCTGGTCGGCGATTTCCTTGGCACGGAGTATCACTACTCGAAGCTCTATGCGGCAGAATTCAGCCATGAATACCGCAAAGCCTGAATCCATCGCGCTATTTTGCCTGACCCCCGGTGGCGTGCAACTGGCTAAAAGGCTGGCGGCAGCGCTACCGGTAACCTGCTTTACCAGCACCAAATTGCTGGAGGATGGCTTCAGGCCGTTTGAGGGCGGCTTTACTCAGGCTGCCCGCGCTGCCTTTGCGCACTATTCAGCGCTGATTTTTATTGCCGCCACCGGGATTGTGGTACGCACTCTGGCACCGCTGGTGAATGACAAATTTGCCGATCCGGCGGTTATCGTCATTGACGAGCGCGGTCAGCATGTGATCAGTCTGCTATCCGGTCATGTTGGCGGTGCTAATGCCTTAACCCGCCATCTGGCGACGATCCTCGATGCTGATCCGGTGATCACCACCGCGACGGATGTCAACCAGATGGCGGCTCTGGATACCCTGGCGTTGCAGTTACAGGCGCGAATGAAAGATTTCCGGGCGACGGTAAAAACAGTCAATCAGATGCTGGTCAGTCAGCAACGGGTAGGGCTGTGGTGGGAACCTGCGCTGACAGAGGTGGTCAGCCAGTGCGAGACACGCGGATTTATTATCGTCCACGACCTGCAACAACTGCCCGCGCTGGATGCGCTGGTGTGCATCACCCTCGCCAGCGAGCTACCGGATTTGCCCCTTCCACACTGGAAGCTGGTTCCCCAGCGCGTGGTGGCGGGGATCGGCTGTCGGCGCGATACCCCGTTTTCACTGCTCAACGCCCTGTTAAGCCGCCAGTTTGCGGCGCAGCGTTTAGATCCGCTGGCATTAAAAGTCATCGGTAGTGTTTCACTGAAACAGGATGAAGCTGGACTGATTCAGCTGGCCGCTGACTGGCAGGTGCCCTTTGAAACCTTTACTGCCGATGTTTTACGTGAGTACGAACACCATTTTCCTGCCTCATCGTTTGTCCGCCAGACGGTGGGGATAGGCAGTGTCTCTGGCCCGGCAGCCTGGCGGCTGAGCGAGGGACAACTATTAGGCGAAACCCTGCGTGAACAGGGAGTGACTATTACTTTAGGAGTTTCACACTGATGTTAACCGTAATTGGAATCGGCCCTGGCTCGCAGGCGATGATGACGATGGAAGCCGTAGAAGCGTTACAGGCGGCAGAAATTATCGTTGGTTATAAAACTTATACTCATCTGGTCAAAGCGTTTACCGCCGATAAGCAGGTGATAAAAACCGGCATGTGCAAAGAGATCGACCGCTGTCAGACCGCGATTGAGCTGGCACAGGAGGGGCACAATGTGGCGCTAATCAGCAGTGGCGATGCCGGTATCTATGGCATGGCCGGGCTGGTGCTGGAGCTGGTCAATAAACAGCAGCGGGATGTGGAAGTGCGATTAATTCCTGGCATGACCGCCAGCATTGCCGCCGCCGCTTTGCTCGGGGCACCATTAATGCATGACTTTTGCCATATCAGCCTGAGTGATCTGCTGACCCCGTGGCCGGTGATCGAAAAGCGGATCATCGCCGCCGGAGAAGCTGATTTTGTGATCTGTTTCTATAACCCGCGCAGTCACGGCCGTGAAGGCCATCTGGCGCGCGCTTTTGAGCTGCTCGCTACCAGTAAGGCGGCACAGACGCCGGTCGGGGTGGTGAAAGCGGCAGGACGTAAAAAACAGCAAAAATGGCTGACCACCCTGGGCGAGATGGATTTCGAACCGGTCGATATGACCAGCCTGGTGATCGTCGGCAATAAAACTACCTATATCGACAACGGACTGATGATCACGCCACGGGGATACGTGCTGTGAATTATGGCGATGTACTGGTGATAGGCGGCACCAGTGATGCCCGTGCGCTCTGTCAGCAACTGGAGGCGGCCGGTGTCGCCTATACCCTGTCGGTCGCCACCGCCACCGGTCAGCAACTGGCGAGTGATATTAAAGGGCAGCTCCATTGTGGCCGGATGGATCGCGAACAGATGATAGCCTGGTTGCAGGCGCACCAAACCCGTTGGGTGATAGACGCTTCACACCCCTATGCGGAAGTGGTCAGCCACAACATCAAGCTGGCCTGTGACGCATTAGCGATTGTCCTCAGCCGCTATCAGCGCCCGGAGCAGCTCGCCGGGCTGGAGCATCCGCTGCTCTATCACGCGAAAGACATTGAAGAAGCGTGCATCCTGGCCCGTCAGTTTGGTGAACGGGTGCTGTTGACCACCGGTAGCAAAGAGCTGGCGCGCTGGTGTGCCGGGCTGCCGGGGAAAACGGTACTGGCGCGGGTACTGCCGGTCGCCGAGGTGATGACGCAATGCGCGGAGCTCGGTCTCGGTGTCGGGCAAATTTTTGCCATGTGTGGGCCATTCAGTGCCGAATTTAATACTGCCTTTTATCGCCAGTGCCGGGCTGATCTGATGATCACCAAAGCCTCGGGGGCGGAGGGTGGTTATCAGGAAAAGGTACAACCCTGTCTTGAAGCGGGTATCCCCTGCATTGTTATTAACCGTCCGGCACCGTTAGTGACAGGGGATGAGTTACTGGAAAGTCAGGCGGACTTTGCCCGGCGTTTAACACGCTGGCTGGCGGCCAATAAAGAGTGAGCGAGGTAAAAAATGAAAAAGGCGCTTCTGGTGGTCAGTTTTGGCACCAGTTATCACGATACCTGTGAAAAAAATATTGTGGCTTGTGAGCGTGATCTGGCAGCGAGTTGTCCCGATCGGGATCTGTTTCGTGCCTTTACCTCACGGATGATCATTCGCAAGCTGCAACAGCGTGACAATATCACTATCGATACCCCTTTACAGGCGCTACAAAAACTGGCCGATCAGGGCTATCAGGATGTGGCGATTCAGTCATTGCACGTGATTAACGGTGATGAATATGAAAAGATTGTCGATCAGGTGCAAACCCTGCGTCCGTTGTTTCGTCGGCTGACCATCGGCACACCACTGCTAAGCGCGCGTGATGATTACAACCAGCTGATACAGGCATTGCAGCAGCAGATGCCCGCGCTGGCGGCGAAAGAAAAAGTGGTGTTTATGGGGCATGGTGCCAGCCATCACGCCTTTGCCGCTTACGCCTGCCTCGATCATATGATGATGGCAGAAGGCTTAGCGGCGCGTGTCGGCGCGGTAGAGAGTTATCCGGAGGTCAATATTCTGATCGACAGCCTGCGTGAAGAGGGGGTCAGCGCGGTGCATCTGATGCCATTGATGATGGTGGCCGGTGATCATGCGATTAATGATATGGCCTCCGATAACGACGACTCATGGAAAGTGTTGTTTAATGCCTCCGGTATTGCGGCGACGCCGTGGCTGGTCGGTCTTGGCGAAAATCCGGCGGTGCGGGCTATTTTTGTCGCTCATTTGCAGCAGGCGCTTAACGCGGCGGTAGAGGAGGCGGCATGAGCGGCGGTAAATTATATGCGTTGAGCACCGGGCCGGGTGCGTCGGATCTGATCACCGTGCGTGGGGCGCGTATTCTGTCAATGCTGGATATTCTCTACGCGCCCGCCGGGCGTAAAGGCGGCGATAGCCTCGCGTTATCGATTGTCCGGCAATACCTGGGTGAACATGCCGAAATTCGTTGCCACCATTTCCCGATGAGTGCCGATAGTGCCGAAAAAGAGGCGGTCTGGGATGAGGTGGCTACCCTGTTGAGTCAGGATGTGCAGGCGGGTAAGCAAGTCGGGTTTATCACCCTCGGTGACGCGATGCTATTCAGTACCTGGGTGTTTTTACTGCAACGTCTCGGCAACCCGGAGTGGCTGGAGATCGTTCCGGGCGTGACTTCTTTTGCGGCGATTGCGGCACGGACACAGATGCCCCTGGCGATGGATCAGCAATCCCTGGCGGTGCTCTCCTGTACCGCGCCGGAAGCGGACATCGCCGACGCGCTTCAGCGCCATGAGAGTCTGGTGCTGATGAAAGTCTATGGCCGCTTTGCCCGTATCAAAGCGCTACTGGCGCAGGCGGGATTGCTGGATTGTGCAGTGATGATGTCAGAGGCGACACTCCCTGGCGAACAGTGCTGGCGACAGCTCGGCGAAGTCAGCGATACGCAGCTATTGCCCTATTTCTCCACCATTCTGGTCAATAAGCAGTGGCGGCGATAAATTCAGAACCCCATCAGGAGGAGTCCATGACCCAGGCGATCATGTTACAGGGCACCGCGTCCGATGTCGGGAAAAGTGTATTAGTCGCCGGGTTATGCCGTATTTTTTATCAGGATGGCCTGCGCACCGCGCCATTTAAGTCGCAAAATATGGCGCTTAACTCCGGGATCACTGCCGATGGCAAAGAGATGGGGCGAGCGCAGATTTTCCAGGCCGAGGCGGCGGGGATCACCCCGGATGTGCGCATGAACCCGGTGCTGTTAAAACCGACCAGCGACCGTAAAGCCCAGGTGGTGCTGATGGGCGAAGTGGCCTGCGATATGGATGCGGTCAGTTATCATCAGTATAAACCGCAGCTACGGGAACAGGTTTTGCAGGTCTATAACAGCCTCGCGCAGCAGTATGATGTGCTGGTGCTGGAGGGGGCGGGCAGCCCGGCCGAGATCAACCTGCGTGATCGCGATATCGTCAATATGGGCATGGCGGAGATGGCGCGCTGCCCGGTGCTGTTGGTGGCCGATATTGACCGTGGTGGCGTCTTCGCCGCTATCTACGGCACCCTCGCGCTTCTCCAGCCTGATGAGCGGGCGCGGATCAAAGGAGTGATCATCAATAAATTTCGCGGTGATGTCGCGCTCCTGCGTCCGGGTATCGAACAGATTGAAAAGCTGACCGGGGTGTCGGTGCTGGGGGTGATGCCGTGGCTGGAGATCGATCTGGAAGATGAAGATGGTGTGGCGCTGCAAAACGGCAAATATGCGTCGGGCGAGTCACACGATATTAATATTGCGGTGATCCAGCTCCCGCATATCGCGAATTTTACCGATTTCAACGCCCTGGCGGCGCAAGCGGATGTGGGGGTGCGCTATATCCGTCACCCGCAGGAGCTGACAGGCAGTGATTTGCTGATCCTGCCGGGCAGTAAAAATACTCTGGGCGATCTCCGCTGGCTGCGTGATAGCGGTATGGCCGAGGCGCTGCTCGCTGCCCACAGCCAGCAGGTGCCGATCATCGGTATTTGTGGTGGCTATCAGATGCTGGGAAAGCGCATTATTGACGAAGTCGAATCCGGCCTCGGTTGCCAGCCAGGACTGGGATTACTCAATACAATAACCCATTTCGCCCGCCATAAAATCACCACTCAGGTGGGTGCGCAGATGGCGTCCTCGTTACCGGGCTGGCTGCAGCCGATGTCGGGGATTGAGCTGCAGGGTTATGAGATTCATATGGGCAAAACCCAGCGGGCAGCCGATGGTCATCCGGCGCTGTTGTTAAACAAAAAGGGGCAATCGATCGCCGATGGTGCGGTCAGTGATGATGGCCTGGTGATGGGCACTTATCTGCATGGCCTGTTTGATAATGATACCTTTACCCGCGCACTGGTGAACAGTCTGCGGCAACGCAAGGGATTAGCGCCATTAGTCGTCACCACCGATTACGCCACCTATCGCTCGCAGCAGTTTGATCTGTTAGCCACAGCGATGAGAGAACATATTAACATCGACCAGATTTATCACATTATGCGCGAGCATCGGGAGAGTGCGTGATGATTTTAGTGACTGGCGGCGCACGCAGTGGCAAAAGTGGCCATGTTGAACGGCTGGCGGCACAGCATTGTCAGCATGTGCTGTATATTGCGACCTCGGTTATCAGTGATCAAGAGATGGCGTTGCGCGTTGAGAAACATCGTGCTCAGCGCCCGGCACACTGGCGCACCTGGGAGGGGTTTCGCAACCTCGCGCAGGTGATCCGCCATCAGCTACGGCCGGGAGAGGGCGTGGTGCTGGAGTGTATCACCACCATGCTGGCTAATCTGCTGTATGAGGCCAGCGGCGGCGCAGCGCCAGAAGAGATTGATTTCCCGGTTGTCGAAGCGCAGTTACAGCAACAGGTGGATGAGCTGATTGTCGCCTGTCAGCAATCCACTGCACCTGTCTATATTGTGACCAATGAACTGGGGATGAGCATTACGCCAGAGAACCGCCTGGCACGCCATTTTGTCGATATTTCCGGTCGCGCTAATCAAAAACTGGCTCAGGCGGCGGAAGAGGTATGGCTGGTGGTGTCCGGGATTGGCGTAAAAATTAAGGGCTGTGATCAATAACACCGTCAGGAGATGTGATGGAGAGTTTAGAGGCACTGGTAGCGGCTATCCGCCCCCTTGATCAGCAAAAAATGCACGCTGCCGCTGGTTATATTGATGGCTTATTAAAGCCACTGAACAGCCTCGGACGTCTTGAACGTCTGGCTGTCCAGTTATCGGGAATGCCGGGTATCGATCAGCTCGATAATCTGCAAAAAGAGATTATCGTGATGTGTGCCGACCACGGTGTCTTTGCTGAAGGGGTGGCGGCGACACCGCAAAAAGTCACCCATATTCAGGCGGAGAATATGCTGAAAGGGCTGACCGGGGTCTGTGTGCTGGCCCGTCATAGCCAGACGTCGGTATTACCGGTCGATATCGGTATTGATGGTGAACCGATAGCGGGGATGCTGAGCCTCAAACTGGCGCGCGGTAGTGGCAATATTGCCCACGGCCCGGCGATGACACGTCAGCAGGCGCAACAGTTACTGCTGGCCAGCGCCGCGCTGGTAAAAAAACGCGCCGCAGAAGGCATTTCTGTATTTGGCGTCGGTGAGCTGGGTATCGCTAACACCACCCCAGCCTCGGCGTTAATCAGCGTCTTAACCGGCTGTGATCCCCATGAAGTGGTCGGCATCGGTGCCAATCTGCCGGTTGCACGTCTACAGCATAAGGAAGCCATCGTCAGGCAGGCGATTGCGGTTAACCAGCCCGATAAAACGGATGTGGTTGACGTACTGGCAAAAGTTGGTGGCTATGATCTGGTGGGGATGACCGGCGTGATCCTCGGTGCTGGAGCCTGTGGTTTACCGGTGGTACTGGATGGGTTTCTTTCTTACGCGGCGGCGATCGCCGCCTGTCAGTTAGCATCAGCGGTGAAAGATTATTATATACCATCCCATTTCTCGGCAGAAAAAGGGGCGACACGCGCCCTGGCGGCGCTGGGACTCCAGCCTTTTCTGTATCTTGATTTACGCCTCGGCGAAGGCAGTGGCGCGGCGCTGGCGATGTCGATTATTGGTGCCGCCTGTGCCATGTATTGTCAGATGGGGTTGCAGACTGACAGTGGTTTTTGCCTGTTGCCGACAGGCAGCAGTTAAAATATTAAGCGATCGGTTATATTTTATATATCGCTAAGAGAATAACCTGATTCGCGAAAATAAAAGATAGGTCAATGCGTAAAAAAAATGACAGAAACGGTTTGTGATCACTGGCGTAATAATATTGCGGCAGCGGTGAGCAATCAGCATATTTCCTGTTCAGCGTGTCATATAACGGACAAAAAACGGTGATCCATAAGGGTGTAATAAGGGATTGCAGTAAAAATTTACCGATGACTCACCTGCTGTTTTTCTTTTATCCGAACAGCAACATAGTAAGACATATTCCCTCCTAAGGGTAATGGTTTCTGACGCCGAATACTTTTATACTCCTGATATCTTTTCACGTCTTAAGTTTAAGCTGGAGAACACATGGATCTTAACCGGAGGCAGTTTTTTCGGATCTGCGCAGGAAGTATGGCAGGCACAACAGCAGCATCTCTTGGGTTTTTGACCTCTTTTTCTGCTCAGGCAGGCATACGTCAATATAAACTCCTGAAAGCCAAAGAAACACGTAACAACTGTACCTATTGTTCAGTGGGTTGCGGTATTCTGATGTACAGCTTCGGTGATGCGGCGAAGAATGTCCGGGAAAACATCTATCATATTGAAGGTGACCCTGATCATCCGGTAAGCCGTGGTTCTTTATGCCCGAAAGGGGCAGGTGTTCTCGATTATATCCATAGCCAGAATCGGTTAAAATACCCGGAATACCGTGCACCGGGATCAGATAAATGGATACGTATTAGCTGGGACGAAGCGATTAATCGTATTGCGCGGTTAATGAAAGATGACCGTGACGCCAATTTTATTGAAAAAAATGCTCAGGGCGTGACGGTCAACCGCTGGACGACCACCGGTATGTTGTGTTCTTCTGCCGCCAGTAATGAAACCGGCATCCTGGATGGAAAATTTAGCCGTGGGCTGGGCATGGTTGCCATTGACTGCCAGGCGCGGTTGTGTCACGGCCCGACGGTTGCCGCGCTGGCACCCACCTTTGGCCGTGGGGCGATGACCAATAACTGGGTCGATATTAAAAATGCCAATGTCATTCTGATCATGGGCGGTAATGCCGCCGAAGCGCACCCGGTTGGTTTCAAGTGGGTGGTGGAAGCGCAAACCAAAAATAACGCGACAGTGATTGTGGTCGATCCCCGTTTTAACCGTAGCGCCAGCGTCGCCGATCTGTATGCGCCGATACGGGCAGGCTCGGACGCGGCGTTTTTACTGGGGGTGATCCATTATCTGATCGAACATGACCAGATACAGCATGACTATGTACGTCACTACACCAATGCCAGTTTACTGATCCGTGATGATTATCAGTTTAATGACGGTTTATTTAGCGGCTATGATGCGGAAAAACGGCAATATGATAAATCGAGCTGGTTATATCAGAAAGATGAGCAAGGGCATGCCTTGCGCGATGAAACCCTCAGCCATCCGCGCTGCGTCTGGAATCTGCTGAAAAGCCATGTCGCACGCTATACCCCGGAAATGGTCAGCCGTCTGTGTGGCACCCAGGTCGCTGATTTTACCCGCATTTGCCAGATCCTCGCGGGCACCAGTGCGCCGGATCGTACCGCGACGATTCTGTATGCGCTGGGCTGGACACACCATACGGCTGGTGCGCAGATCATCCGTGCCGCCGCGATGTTACAGCTATTACTGGGCAATATTGGTATGGCCGGTGGCGGCGTTAACGCGCTGCGCGGTCACTCGAATATTCAGGGCTACACCGACCTCGGGCTGCTCTCCACCAATCTGCCTGGCTATATGCCATTACCGTCAGAAAAACAGCCGGACTATCAGACTTATATTAAGCAAATTACCCCTCTTGCGCTGGGCGCGAGCGAAGTCAACTACTGGCAGCATACGCCCGCGTTTTTCGTCAGTATGATGAAAAGCTTCTGGGGTGAGCACGCGACAGCCGACAATAACTGGGGTTACGACTGGCTACCGAAATGGGATCGCCTGTACGATGTGATGACCCAGGCGCAATTGATGCTGGAAGGCAAGATGAACGGCTATATTGTTCAGGGTTTCAACCCACTGGCCGCCTTCCCGGATAAAAATAAATCCTCCCGTGCGCTGGCACGACTGAAATACATGGTGGTCATTGATCCGCTGCTCACCGAGTCATCGAACTTCTGGCAGCATCATGGCGAGATGAATGACGTGAAACCGGAAGATATCCAGACCGAGGTTTTCCGTCTGCCCTGCTCCTGTTTTGCTGAAGAAGATGGCTCGATTGCCAATTCCGGACGCTGGCTACAATGGCACTGGGCCGCAGCCGAGCCGCCGGGAGAAGCGTTACATGATGGGGAAATCCTTGGCCGCCTGTTGATGCGCCTGCGCGAGCTGTATCAGCAAGAGGGGGGCGCCAATCCTGCGCCTTTGCTGAATATCGCCTGGAATTATAAAAATCCTTATGATCCGCATCCCGAAGAGATAGCGCGTGAAGCCAACGGTCAGGCGCTCGCCGATCTCTATGATGATAAAGGGCAACTGATCGCGAAGAAAGGCCAGCAACTGAGTAGCTTCTCACAATTACGCAGTGACGGCACCACCAGCAGTTTCTGTTGGGTCTATTGCGGATGCTGGACGGAGCAGGGAAATCAGATGGCTAACCGTGATAACAGCGATCCTTATGGTCTCGGCTGTACCCCCGGCTGGGCCTGGTCATGGCCGGCGAATCGTCGTATCCTTTATAATCGCGCCTCGGCGGATCCTGCCGGTAAACCCTGGGATATGAAGCGGGCGTTATTACACTGGGATGGCAGCAAATGGCAGGGCGTGGATATCGCCGATTACAGCCAGGCGGCACCGGACAGCAATGTGGGGCCTTTTATCATGAATCCGGAAGGCGTCGCGCGTCTGTTCTCGATTGATAAAATGAATGACGGACCATTCCCGGAACATTATGAACCGGTTGAATCGCCCATCGGCACCAATCCACTGCATCCGGAGGTGGTCTCCAGCCCCGTGGCACGGATTTACCATGACGATATAGCGAATATGGGAACGGCAGAAGGTTTTCCGTATGTCGCGACCACCTATTCGATTACCGAATTATTCCGCCACTGGACAAAACATGCGCGACTGAATGCCATTGCTCAGCCGGAACAATTTATTGAAATTGGTGAAACACTTGCGAACAAAAAAGGAATTGCCGCAGGTGATATAGTTAAAGTGATATCAAAACGTGGCTTTATTAAAGCAAAAGCAGTAGTAACAAAACGTTTACAAACGTTGGTAATCGATGGCAAGCAGATTGAAACTGTTGGGATCCCTTGCCACTGGGGTTTTGAAGGGGCAACACGAAAAGGCTTTCTGGCCAATACGCTGACGCCATCAGTCGGTGATGCCAATTCACAAACACCAGAATATAAAGCATTTCTGGTTAATATTGAGCGGGTGTCGTAAGGGAAATAATTCATGTCTATGCAATCACAAGATATCATCAAACGTTCAGCGACGAATAAGATGACTCCCCCGCCACATGCGCGGGATTTTCGGGAAGAAGTAGCCAAACTGATTGATGTGACAATCTGTATCGGTTGTAAGGCATGTCAGGTAGC
Source organism: Enterobacteriaceae bacterium ESL0689 (assembly GCA_029433525.1). NCBI lineage: Bacteria > Pseudomonadati > Pseudomonadota > Gammaproteobacteria > Enterobacterales > Enterobacteriaceae > Enterobacteriaceae bacterium ESL0689. Next base: position 715,238 of record JAQTIF010000002.1, read on the forward strand.
CTGCTCTGAATGGAATGATATCCGTGACGAAGTGGGAACTTGTCACGGTGTTTATGACAATCCCACCGATCTAAGCGCGAAAGCATGGACGGTCATGCGTTTTAGCGAAACCACGCAAAATGACAAATTTGAGTGGCTGATTCGTAAAGATGGCTGTATGCACTGCGCAGACCCGGGCTGTCTGAAAGCGTGCCCCTCTGCCGGGGCGATCATTCAGTATGCCAATGGTATTGTCGATTTTCAGTCTGAGAACTGCATTGGCTGTGGTTACTGTATTGCCGGTTGTCCGTTTAATATTCCACGCCTGAATCCGGAAGACAATCGGGTATATAAATGTACCCTTTGCGTTGACCGGGTGACCGTTGGACAGGAGCCCGCTTGTGTGAAAACCTGCCCCACCGGGGCGATTCAGTTTGGCACCAAAAAAGAGATGCTGGGTATCGCACAAACACGGGTAGAACAGCTTAAAAAACGCGGTTATGACCACGCCGGGCTTTACAATCCTCAGGAAGTGGGGGGGACGCATGTTATGTATGTGCTCCACCATGCCGATCAGCCTGAGTTATATCATAACCTTCCGGCTGAGCCCCACATTGCCACGCCAGTTAATCTCTGGAAGGGCATTCTTAAACCGCTGTCTGCCGCCGGATTTATTGCCACCTTTGCCGGGCTTCTCTTCCATTATGTGGGTATAGGGCCAAATAAAGAAACGAGCGATGAGGAAGAGGAGGACTCTCATGAGTAAGCGCAAAATGATCCTGCGAACAAAATTTATTGATCGCGCCTGTCACTGGACGGTCGTTATCTGCTTCTTTCTGGTGTCGTTATCCGGCATCGCCCTGTTCTTTCCCACCTTACAATGGCTGACCGAAACCTTTGGTACGCCGCAGATGGGGCGGATTTTACATCCGTTCTTTGGGGTGCTGATTTTTGTGGTGCTGATGTTTATGTTTGTGCGCTTCGTCCATCACAATATCCCGGATAAACAGGATATTCCGTGGGTGAAAGGGATTATCGAAGTACTGAAAGGGAATGAGCATAAAGTTGCCTATGTCGGAAAATATAATGCCGGGCAGAAAATGATGTTCTGGAGCATCATGAGCCTGATTCTGGTATTACTGGCGACCGGGATTATCATCTGGCGGCCTTACTTTGCCCATTACTTCCCGGTGCCGGTTATTCGCTGGTGCTTGTTAATTCATGCCACGGCGGCCATCGTATTGATGCATGCCATCCTGGTACATATGTATATGGCTTTCTGGGTCAGGGGATCGATAAAAGGCATGGTCGAAGGGATTGTCAGCCGTCGCTGGGCGAAGAAACACCATCCACGCTGGTATAAAGAGATCGAGACCACGGAAAATGGCGAAAGTAAAGAAAGCGCATAATACGCGGTGAAGGCGAAAAGCGGTAGCGGGTGAGAACCTCTACCGCTTTTTTTGTGTCAGGCGCTAACGGCGTGCTGGTGCCATCACAGGCCACCAGCAGCAGGGTCAGACGATTCATGTGCTTATGCTTCGCCCATAAACTTCCAGTCCACATGCTGGTCTTCCAGCAGCCATTTGGTTTTAAACGGCCACGGGCGATGGATGACTTTGACGACCCGGTCGGTGGGCATGATTTGCCCTTCGCGAAAGTAGCGCGTTTCTTCTTTACTGACGCCCACATTCGGTATCCAGGCAATTTTCCAGTAACCACTTTTCGGGCAGGGTTCGCCGGTGCGGCACAGGATGCGGGGAGCGCTGTTGCTGGCGAAGTCTGGCGAGCTGGGTAACGGCCTGCCGGTTTGTGGATTCAGTCGCCTGGCTTTGGCCAGGTCGAAGATCAGTCTGTCGCTGGGTTTTGGGGGTTCGACATTGGCTTTATACTCCTCCACCCACTGCAGTTTGCCATCCCAGGCCGGAAGCGGCGCGGGCGGCAGCGGGACGATTTCATTGATTTCCGGGACTTTGGGGTGGACGTAGGAATACCTTGACAACACATCACCAATGGCTTTATAGCGACGGGAACGTTCTTCATCTTTTTGCTGAACCCGATCGCCGAGTCGAATCGTTGTTTCCAGACCAGACCCTGTAAATCATTCTGTGTAACTGCCACCGTATTACCGTATTAAAGGTGCCCGCTCAGGCGATCACCAAACTCAATAATAAAACGACTCATTGCCAGTCGCCAGTTCTGGATCGGCATACTCCATTTATTTGTGGGTATTTCTCATCCCATTCGCTGGCAAACTTATCCAGTGCCATCAGTGCCGCTTCCTCTGTGGCGGCCTGATACACCGCTTTCAGGCCACCGGTAACAGCTTTGTAGTCCTTCCACGACACATATTTCAGACTGTTGCGTACCATGTGAATGATGCTCAACTGGACATGGGTCTGCGGGTAAACACTGTTGATGGCATCCGGAAAGCCCTTCAGGCCGTCCACACAGGCAATCAGGATATCCTGAAGTCCCCGGTTTTTCAGCTCTGTCAGGACACTGAGCTAGAATTTTGCCCCTTCGTTTTCAGCCAGCCACATTCCCGGCAGTTCCTTATGACCTGAGGTATTAGGCTGTGTCCCTTAACCTAACAACCGCCTTAAAAACAACCTGATTGCCCCCAGTTTTAGCATGCTCAGATAGTTTCTGGCTGTTTTTTCTGAGCGCGTGGCTATTCGACGGTTTTCTTTCAGTATTGCAAAGCAGCGTTCCACCACATTGCGCTTTTTATATAACTGACGATCCAGTGTTCGACGACCATCACGACTTGCTTTTTCGTTTGATTTGAAAGGAATAACTGCCTTTATTCCCTTCGTTTTTAAATAAATACGAAGATTACCGCCTGAGTATCCTTTATCCGCCAGCACAGCTTTGGGGCGCGACTTCAGACAACCACTTTTTCGAATAACACCGATTTGTCTGAGTAAGGGTTTTGCGTACTGACTTTCGTGAGCCTGCCCACCGCTCAGGCAGAAACTTAAGGGTAATCCTGTACCATCTGTTGCCAGATGGATTTTGGTGCCAAAGCCGCCGCGTGAGCGACCCAGCCCATGGTCATCTGAGTCATCGGGATATTTTTTTTTGCACCCGCAGCCGCTTTCAGGGCCCTGATGTTACTTCCGTCAAGTGCGATGACATCTCAGTCAATCAACGATTTTTCATCAAGTATCTGAAGTAATTTATTGAAAATACTGTTCATTACGCCACTTTTTGACCACCGGTTAAAACGGTTATATATCGTTTTCCAGCAGCCGTAACGTTCAGGTAAATCCCGCCATGGGGCACCGGAACAAAGGATCCAGAATATGCCATTCATGACGTGTCTGTGAGAAAAATAAGGGCGTCCCCCTCTGGAAGAGGCTTTTTCAGGTGGCAGCATGGGAGAGATCAGTGCCCACGCCTCATCCGGGAAATCGTAGCGAGCCATATCTAAAGGACTTTCTATAAGTGAGACAGATACCAGATGGTACAAAAAATAGTTACGGGACACACCCTAATACCCAGCGCGAGGAACACAGCTTTGTTAATCACGCTGCCATTATGACGGACTTTTATGAAAATACAGTCAAGGTAAACAATGGGATACAGGGTATCCAGCGGGCAGTTTTGCCATTCGATAACCTGTTCTTTCACCGCATCAGTGACTTTAGATATCAGAGTGGGTGACACATCCGCGTCATACATTTCCTTAAATGTATCAACGATTTCACGTGTGGTCATGCCTCTGGCATACAGGGACAAAATCTGGCTGTCCATCTGTGTGATACGGGTCTGGTTCTTCTTAATAAGCTGAGGTTCAAAGGTATTTTCGCGGTCACGTGGCGTACTGATTTCAATCTGGCCATCGTCGCAAAGCAGGGTTTTAGACGAGTAGCCATTGCGGGTATTTGTGCCTGATTTTCTGGTGTTTTTATCATACCCGAGGTGCTCAGTTAACTCCGCATTGCATTGAGCGCTGTTTCGACGGTCAGCTTCGTTAGCATCCGGGTAAACTGACTGAGGTCAGCTTCAGTTTTCAGGTTTTTGGCCAGTTCAGTTGCCAGTGTTCTGAGTTTTTTTTCGTCCATAATTTACCTGCCTCTGTTGTTGCAGTGAAGATATCAAAAACAGGCAGATACACAATTTAAATTACAGGCTCCCTCTTCGCCATTGACCAGTGGTTTCCAGGTGGCAAGGGTGGGCTCGTATTTTGCGCCGTCTACATACCAGCGGATTGTGCCGGTTGCCTCCCGGGTTTCATCCAGCTTAATGGGAGTAACAATATCTTTATTTTTATCATCGTCTCTCATTCTTTTTCTTCCTTATCCGTCTGACCATTGAGTACGGCGTTATAGCGGTTTCGCAGTTCATTTTTACTGGTATCTGTAATGAATGCTGGTTCAGGTGCCATCTGGTCATTTTCGTGGAACCATTTAAGACCCGACCACCGCCCGTGATCTTATTACCCACATGAATAATACTTTTTATAATTTATTCATCAGATAAATTATAAATATTTTATTATCGACTCAGATCTTAAAACTGTTCCCGCAGCAGCAGGAGAAACAACTCATATTTTTTGGCATGAAATTTTATTTCATCAGGGATTTCACGGTGTTTCAATTCCGGTAATTCGGTTATCTGATAAAAGTCACTATAATTGTGGTAATTTTTTACCAGTTCCAGTTCTGGCATTAAATCTAAAGGCATAACATGGGGTGCATAACCCCTGCGTACTTTTGCCAGATCCTGCATCTCACCGATACAGTTTTTATGACCTTTATTCATCCCTGTTTCCCATACTGACAGGCTTTTAATCGCTGACCATTATAAGCGTCAGCGAAATTCTGACCTGCCGCACACGCCAGTAACTGTTTACCTGTTGGATATAAATGCTCCATTTTATTTCTGCAGGCAATAATATTTCCCACTGAAGCTATTGCATGTGGGCTGCCACGTTTAATAGCTTGATACATTAAAGAGTAAAACGTCTCACTATCACGGCCATACAGGCAGGTGTCCATATAATCTATTTATCACGGAGCACATCAATGGCTCGCGGCTTTCGAAAATAGTTGAATAATCATCACCCCGATGATAATCATCAGCATGCCAAGAATTGCCGGGAGATCGAGTTTCTGTTTAAAAACCAGCCATGAAAGCAGAGAAACAAGGCAGATACCTAAACCGCTCCAGATGGCGTAAGTCACGCCAAGATTCATCACTTTGACCACCTGCGACAAACCATAAAAAGAGATACTGTAACCGATGATCACGCCCAGCGATGGCCACAGCCGGGTAAAACCATCGGAAGCCTTTATCATTGTGGTGGCAAAGGTTTCTGAGAGAATAGTTATTATCAATATAAGCCATGTATTTATCATATGAGATCCTGATTGTCGTTCTGTCTGATTGAATTATATCCGTGGATAGACACAACAGAGCGTCATAAAAGCGATGAATTATAGCGAGCGTTGTCTGAATAGAGTAGAAATGGCCGATCACGGCACTGATTAAGAGCCTGGTTTATTAGGCTATTTTACTTGCCATTCTGGTCCTGGGCAGTGCCAGAAATCCTCACGTCCCCTGCACAAAAAAGCGGACAGGCTGATGCTGATAACATAAGCCTGCCCGATCACAGATCGGCGTTTATTTATCCTGGCTTTCCAGCTTTTCTACCTGTGGTACACCGGTGGCAGAAGAGGTGCTCAACAGGCCGGATTGTGCGTAATTCAATAACTTATCACGTGTATCGGTGATATCGAGATTACGCATTGTCAGCTGACCAATACGATCTTCGGCAGAAAACATCGAGTCGCCTTTTTCCATTGTTAAGCGTTCAGGTTGATAAGTCAGATTCTCAGAGACCGTATTCAGAATCGAATAGTCGTTACCACGCCGCAGTTCCAGGGTGACTTCACCGCTGATCGCGCTTGCCACCCAACGTTGCAGTCCATCACGCAGCATCAGTGCCTGTGAATCAAACCAGCGCCCCTGATATAACAGACGGCCAAGCTGGCGACCATGCGCATGGTATTGTTCGATAGTATCTTCGTTGTGGATGCCTGTCAGCAGACGTTCATAAGCAATATGCAGGAGTGCCATGCCGGGTGCTTCATAAATCCCGCGACTTTTCGCTTCAATAATACGATTTTCTATCTGATCGCTCATGCCGAGGCCGTGGCGGCCACCGATACGGTTCGCTTCCAGCATCAATGCGACTTTATCACTGAATGTCTGACCATTTAAGGCGACAGGCTGACCCTGTACAAAACGGACAGAGACCTCTTCGGCAGGGATCTTCACCTTTTCATCCCAGAATTTGACGCCCATAATCGGGGTGACGATTTTGATGCTGGAGTTAAGCTGTTCCAGATCTTTCGCTTCGTGTGTCGCTCCCAGCATATTAGAGTCGGTAGAATAGGCTTTTTCGACTGACATTTTATAATTAAAGCCGCAGCGGATCATAAATTCCGACATTTCCTGACGACCGCCCAGTTCATCAATAAAGTCACTGTCCAGCCACGGTTTATAAATTTTGAGATCCGCATTGGTCAGCAGGCCATAACGATAGAAACGTTCAATATCGTTGCCCTTATAGGTGCTGCCATCGCCCCAGATATTGACGCCATCTTCTTTCATCGCCGCCACCAGCATGGTGCCGGTGACCGCCCGCCCCAGTGGAGTGGTGTTAAAATAGGTCAGTCCGCCCGTGGTATTATGAAAAGCCCCACACTGAATAGCGGCAATCCCTTCAGCGACCAGTTGCTGACGGCAATCGATCAGACGCGCACCTTCGGCACCATACTCTTTCGCCCGGCGAGGAATGGCATCATAGTCTTCTTCGTCCGGTTGACCGAGATTCGCGGTGTAGGCATAAGGAATCGCCCCTTTTTTACGCATCCATAATAAGGCCGCGCTGGTATCCAGGCCACCAGAGAAAGCGATACCAATGCGCTGGCTTGACGGGAGATGTTTGAGAATTGTTGTCATAAGATAAACCCTGTCCGAGAGTGAGAGAGTAAGAACCTGGCCCATCAGGCTAATTTTGGCCCTGGGCAGTGCCCGAAATCCTCACGTACAATGTGTACGCGATGGTTTTTGCGCGCTGTGGGCCAGTAATACCTGGTGGGCCAGGCTCTACATCTGTTTTAGCTATTAAATGCATTTTTATGCATTAATTCTGATTTTTCATTTAATCATTTTTTGAGAATAACCGGAAGTAGCTCAGTGTTTTTTTTGCAAAAGAGAGCATGATAGCCACCTGACCCAAGCGTAGAGTGTCAAAATATACCTTGACAAGACATAACGATTATCAATAGAATCCCGGCGAATCTCATATTACGTATCCGATACCTAATTCCAACAGTGTTTGCGTCTTTTGCGTAGTAATAGTAAGATACGCCACGTTTCAGGCGCGGGGTGGAGCAGTCTGGTAGCTCGTCGGGCTCATAACCCGAAGGTCGTTGGTTCAAATCCGGCCCCCGCAACCACTTTCTCACTGAGTATTTTTTCAAATATTAACGTCCTGTGTATCCGGATTTGAAAGAATTCTTCTGAAAAGTGTTTCAGATCGTTACGGCGATCACAGGGTTCAGTTATATAACACCCCGATTTATCGGGGTTTTTTGTTATCTGACTTTAAAATAACTGGGCTTTACGCCCTTTTTTTATGTCCTGGAGGTGGCTTTGTCCACATTAGAGCAAAAATTGACAGCAATGCTTACCGCACCGGTTGAAGCCCTGGGCTTCGAGCTGGTTGGCATTGAATTTATTCGTGGCCGTACCTCGACACTACGTATCTATATCGATAGTGAAGATGGCATTGATGTTGATGATTGCGCTGATGTGAGCCATCAAGTGAGTGCGGTGCTGGACGTTGAAGATCCTATCCCCACGGCCTACAACCTGGAGGTCTCTTCACCGGGCCTTGATCGCCCGTTATTTACCGCTGAACAGTATGCACGGTTTACTGGCGAAGAAGTGGCGCTGGTATTACGTATGGCGGTGCAGAACCGCTCTAAATGGCAAGGCGTCATTAAATCCGTAGAAGGTGAAATGATCACCGTAACCGTCGACGATAAAGACGAAGTGTTTGCGTTAAGCAATATCCAGAAAGCACATCTGGTTCCCCACTTTTAACAGTCTGAATTGAGGTGAAAAGCCCCGATGAATAAAGAAATTTTGGCTGTTGTTGAAGCCGTTTCCAATGAAAAGGCGCTACCGCGCGAAAAGATTTTCGAAGCTCTGGAAAGTGCGCTGGCAACAGCGACGAAAAAGAAATATGAACAAGAGATTGATGTGCGTGTTGCCATTGATCGTAAAAATGGTGACTTCGACACATTTCGTCGCTGGCTGGTGGTCGAAGATGTCACGCAACCGACTCGTGAAATCACCCTTGAAGCCGCACGCTACGAGGATGAAAGTCTGAATGCGGGCGATTACGTCGAAGATCAGATTGAATCTGTCACTTTTGATCGCATCACCACGCAAACAGCGAAGCAGGTTATTGTCCAGAAAGTACGTGAAGCTGAACGCGCGATGATTGTTGATCAATTCCGTGAGCATGAAGGCGAAATTATCACCGGAATGGTGAAAAAAGTGAATCGCGACAACATCACTTTGGATCTGGGTAATAACGCGGAAGCGGTTATCCTGCGTGAAGATATGTTGCCACGAGAAAACTTTCGTCCAGGCGACCGTGTCCGTGGTGTCTTGTACGCGGTACGCCCGGAAGCCCGTGGCGCTCAGCTGTTCGTCACGCGATCTAAACCGGAAATGCTGGTGGAACTCTTCCGCATTGAAGTGCCGGAAATTGGCGAAGAAGTGCTCGAAATTAAAGCCGCTGCCCGCGATCCCGGATCACGAGCCAAGATTGCCGTAAAAACCAATGATAAGCGTATCGATCCTGTCGGTGCCTGCGTGGGAATGCGCGGTGCGCGTGTCCAGGCGGTTTCTACTGAGCTGGGTGGTGAGCGTATCGATATCGTTCTGTGGGATGATAATCCGGCACAGTTTGTCATTAACGCGATGGCACCGGCAGATGTTGCCTCTATCGTTGTCGATGAAGACAAGCATACTATGGATATCGCCGTGGAAGCCGGTAATCTGGCACAGGCGATTGGTCGTAACGGTCAAAATGTTCGTCTGGCTTCCCAGTTGAGTGGCTGGGATCTCAACGTTATGACGGTGAATGATCTGCAGGCGAAACACCAGGCAGAGGCACATGCGGCTATCGATACCTTTACTAAATATCTGGATATCGATGAAGAGTTTGCTTCGCTGCTGGTGGAGGAAGGTTTCGCGACATTAGAAGAACTGGCCTATGTACCGGTCAAAGAGTTGCTGGAAATTGATGGCCTGGATGAACCGACCGTTGAAGCATTGCGTGAACGCGCGAAAAATGCATTAACGACACTGGCGCTGGCGCAGGAAGAAAGCCTGGGAGAGAACAAACCTACTGATGATTTACTCAATCTGCAAGGTATGGATCGTGCCCTGGCATTTAAATTGGCGGCCCGTGGCATTTGTACGCTGGAGGATCTCGCTGAACAGGGCGTTGACGATCTGGCTGATATTGACGGACTGACAGACACAAAAGCCGGAGAACTGATTATGGCTGCGCGTAATATTTGTTGGTTCGGCGATGGCGATGAAGCGTAATAAACTGTGGCAGGAAGGAACAGCATGACCGATGTGACTATTAAAGCGCTGGCTGCAGAATTCAAGATCTCTGTGGATCGCCTGATACAGCAATTTGCTGACGCAGGGGTTCATAAATCGGCTGATGATTCTGTGACAGCGCAAGAAAAACAAACCTTATTAACCCATCTGAATCGTGAACACGGTTCAGCTCCCGATAAATTAACGTTACAGCGTAAAACACGCAGTACATTGAATATTCCCGGTATAGGGGGAAAAAGTAAATCGGTACAAATCGAAGTTCGCAAGAAGCGAACCTTTGTAAAACGTGATCCGCAAGAGGCAGAACGTCTTGCTGCGGAACAGCAGGCGCAGCAGGAAGCGGAAGAGAAATCCCGGCGTGAAGCTGAACAAACGACGAAACGTGAGGCTCAGCTAAAAGCGGAACGTGAAGCCACAGAACAGGCAAAACGTCAAGCTGCTGAGCAAGCAAAACGTGAAGTTGCAGAAAAAGACAAAGTGGTTAATCAACAAACTGACGATATGATAAAAACCGTCCAGGCTGAAAAGATCCGCCGTGAAAACGAAGCGGCAGCGCTGAAGCGTAAAGCAGAAGAAGAAGCACGTCGTAAACTTGAAGAAGAAGCGCGTCGGGTAGCAGAAGAAGCGCGTCGTATGGCCGAGGAACATGAAAAGAACTGGTCTGAAACGACCGACAGTGCAGAAGATGTTAACGACTATCACGTAACAACTTCTCAGCATGCTCGCCAGGCGGAAGATGATAACGACCGTGAAGTGGAAAGCGGACGCGGTCGTGGTCGTAATGGTAAAAATGCGCGTTCAGCGAAAAAAAGCAATAAACATGCTGAATCGAAAGCGGATCGTGAAGAAGCACGTGCTGCGATCCGTGGTGGTAAAGGTGGCAAACATCGTAAAGGCTCTGCCTTACAACAGAGCTTCCAGAAACCGGGTCAGGCTGTTAACCGTGATGTCGTTATCGGTGAAACTATCTCCGTTGGTGAGCTAGCGAATAAGATGGCGGTCAAAGGTTCACAGGTCATTAAAGTCATGATGAAACTGGGGGCGATGGCGACCATCAATCAGGTCATTGACCAGGAAACGGCGCAGTTAGTGGCCGAAGAGATGGGACACAAAGTGATCCTGCGGCGGGAAAATGAGCTGGAAGAGGCGGTGATGAACGACCGTGATACGGGCGCTGCCGCTGAACCTCGCGCACCGGTCGTGACGATTATGGGGCACGTTGACCACGGTAAAACCTCACTGCTTGACTATATTCGCTCAACAAAAGTTGCGTCGGGTGAAGCCGGTGGTATTACCCAGCACATCGGGGCTTATCACGTCGAAACCGATAACGGCATGATCACTTTCCTCGATACACCAGGTCACGCCGCGTTTACTTCGATGCGTGCACGCGGAGCGCAGGCCACGGATATCGTGGTACTGGTCGTTGCCGCAGATGATGGTGTGATGCCGCAGACCATAGAAGCGATCCAACACGCGAAAGCGGCCAATGTCCCGGTGGTGGTTGCGGTAAACAAAATCGATAAACCGGAAGCTGATCCTGATCGCGTGAAGAATGAGCTCTCGCAATACGGTATCCTGCCAGAGGAATGGGGGGGCGATAGCCAGTTCGTTCATGTTTCCGCTAAGGCGGGAACCGGTATTGATGAATTACTGGATGCTATCCTGCTACAGTCGGAAGTGCTGGAACTCAAAGCGGTGCATAAAGGCATGGCCAGTGGTGCCGTTATCGAATCCTTCCTTGATAAAGGTCGTGGTCCGGTGGCGACGGTTCTGATCCGTGAAGGGACACTGCATAAAGGCGATATTGTTCTGTGTGGTTTCGAATATGGCCGTGTGCGGGCGATGCGTGACGAGATGGGACGAGAAGTGCCTGAAGCGGGCCCCTCTATTCCGGTGGAAATTCTCGGTTTATCCGGTGTTCCGGCTGCCGGTGATGAAGTGACCGTCGTGCGTGACGAGAAAAAAGCACGCGAAGTTGCGCTGTATCGTCAGGGCAAATTCCGTGAAGTTAAACTGGCACGTCAGCAGAAATCAAAACTGGAGAACATGTTTGCGAACATGAATGAAGGCGATGTTCACGAGGTGAATATCGTACTGAAAGCAGACGTCCAGGGATCTGTTGAGGCCATTTCTGATGCGTTGCTGAAACTGTCAACCGATGAAGTGAAGGTCAAAATTATTGGTTCTGGTGTCGGTGGCATTACAGAAACAGACGCCACGCTGGCAGCGGCTTCTGAGGCTATTCTGGTCGGTTTCAACGTTCGTGCCGATGCCTCTGCCCGGAAAGTCATTGATACCGAAAACCTGGATCTTCGTTACTACTCGGTCATCTATAATCTGATCGACGAAGTCAAAGCGGCCATGAGCGGTAAACTGTCGCCGGAACTGAAACAACAGATTATCGGCCTGGCGGAAGTGCGCGATGTGTTCAAATCACCGAAATTTGGTGCCATTGCCGGTTGTATGGTCACTGAAGGGGTGGTGAAACGTCATAATCCTATCCGTGTTCTGCGTGACAACGTGGTTATCTATGAAGGTGAGCTGGAATCACTGCGTCGCTTCAAAGATGACGTTAACGAGGTGCGCAACGGCATGGAGTGTGGTATTGGCGTGAAGAACTATAATGATGTTCGCGCCGGTGACATGATCGAAGTCTTCGAAGTCGTCGAAATTAAACGTACTATTGAGTAGTACAGGTACGCCGGATAAGAGCATAACTGTCCGGCAATCATTCTGAAAAGGGGCTGATAGCCCCTTTTTTGTCTGGAGACGTTATTATGGCGAAAGAATTTGGTCGCCCACAGCGCGTAGCGCAGGAAATGCAAAAAGAGATTGCCATCATCCTGCAGCGTGAAATTAAGGACCCGCGTCTGGGAATGATGACGACGGTATCAGGGGTTGAGATGTCGCGTGATCTGGCGTATGCCAAAGTGTATGTCACTTTTCTCAATGATGGTGACGAAGACGCGATCAAGGCGGGTCTTAAAGCCTTGCAGGACGCATCCGGTTTTATCCGTACATTGCTGGGTAAAGCGATGCGCTTGCGTATCGTCCCGGAACTGACTTTCTTCTATGATAACTCTCTGGTCGAGGGGATGAGGATGTCTAACCTGGTGACCCGCGTGGTGAAACATGACGATGCGCGTCGGGTTAACCCGGACGATGAGGAGGCGTAATGAGCCGTCCTCGTCGTCGTGGTCGCGATGTGCATGGGGTATTGTTGCTCGATAAGCCCCACGGGATGTCGAGCAATGATGTACTGCAAAAAGTCAAACGTCTTTATAACGCCAATCGGGCAGGACATACCGGGGCGCTGGACCCGCTGGCTACCGGTATGCTGCCGGTTTGCCTGGGAGAAGCGACAAAGTTTTCCCGTTATTTGCTGGATGCCGATAAACGTTACCATGTCATCGCAAAGCTGGGGCAGCGTACCGATACTTCTGATGCCGATGGACAAGTGATAGCCGAAAGACCAGTGACATTCAGTGATCAACAACTGGCGGCGGCGCTTGACAATTTTCGTGGTCAGACGCAGCAGATACCCTCCATGTATTCAGCGCTGAAATATCAGGGTAAAAAACTGTATGAATATGCCCGCCAGGGAATCGAGGTTCCGCGAGAAGCCCGGCCGATTACCGTCTATCAACTGCAATTCATCCGCTATCAGGGCGATGAGCTGGAGCTGGAGATCCATTGTTCGAAAGGAACCTATATCCGGACCATTATTGATGATCTGGGAGAAAAACTGGGCTGTGGTGCCCATGTGACGACCCTGCGTCGACTGGCGGTCAGCCAGTATCCGACGGCGCGAATGGTGACATTATCGCAGCTACAGGCACTGGTTGAGCAGGCAGCGGAACAGGATATCCCTGCGGCACAATTGCTCGATCCTTTACTGATGCCGATGGATAGCCCGGCGGCGGCTTATCCGCGCGTCGAAATTCCTGAAATATCAGCGGTGTACTTTAAACATGGCCATCCCGTTCGTACCACAGGTGTCCCCTTGCAGGGATTTGTGCGCGTGATGGAAAGTGATACGCAGAAATTTCTTGGCATGGGGGAAATAGACGATCAGGGCCGTGTTGCGCCTCGTCGGCTGGTCGTGGAATCGCTTAATTAAGTATTCATCTTGCGCTAAAAGTCAGTGGCGAGTAGAATATTAATAAATAACATCTGTAAAAACAGAGTGATGTTTTTTGCCGATGTTGCATCAAGGGGTGCTGAATTAGAGATCGGCACCCTTTCTTTCTTTTTTAACCCGGAGTTTTAAAATGTCTCTAAGTGTTGAAGCGAAAGCTAAAATTATTGCTGAGTTTGGTCGTGATCAGAACGACAGCGGCTCAACAGAAGTTCAGGTTGCACTGCTGACCGCGCAGATTAACCATCTGCAGGGCCACTTTGCTGAGCATAAAAAGGATCACCACAGCCGTCGTGGTCTGCTGCGCATGGTTTCTCAGCGCCGTAAATTGCTCGACTACCTGAAACGTAAAAATGTTGAACGTTACACGACTTTGATCGAGCGTCTGGGTCTGCGTCGCTAATCTGTCAGTTTCAGAAAAAGGGGCCTCAGGGCCCCTTTTTTCGACCTGATGGCAGCAATTGAGACAAAACTCATGTATTGTTGCTAATAACGATCTTAATGCAGAGGTTCGCGCGGCTAATGAGAAGCTTGATCCACAGATACGGATAAAGGTTGTCATTAGTCGCGAGGATGCAGAAGATCGGATCATCAGACGTGATAGCGTCTGATATCGTGTTATTTCTTAATAAAAGGATAGAATTTTGCTTAATCCGATCGTTCGTAAATTCCAGTACGGCCAGCATACCGTCACACTGGAAACAGGTATGATGGCACGCCAGGCGACAGCCGCTGTGATGGTTAACATGGATGATACCGCCGTATTCGTTACCGTCGTGGGACAGAAAAAGGCCAAACCAGGCCAGGATTTTTTCCCGCTCACTGTTAATTATCAGGAGCGTACTTATGCGGCGGGTAAAATTCCGGGAGGATTTTTCCGTCGTGAAGGTCGCCCCGGTGAAGGCGAAACATTAATTGCCCGTCTGATTGACCGCCCGATTCGCCCGCTGTTTCCGGAAGGTTTCGTCAACGAGGTGCAGATCATTGCGACAGTGGTTTCCGTCAATCCACAAGTTAATCCAGATATCGTCGCAATGATAGGGGCTTCCGCAGCACTGGCTTTATCGGGTATTCCCTTTAATGGCCCGATTGGTGCGGCGCGTGTGGGTTATATCAATAACCAGTATGTCCTGAACCCGACACAGGATGAACTGAAATCCAGTCAACTGGATCTGGTGGTCGCCGGAACAGAAGCCGCCGTATTGATGGTAGAGTCTGAAGCGGCATTATTAAGTGAAGATCAGATGCTTGGAGCGGTTGTCTTTGGTCACGAACAGCAACAGGTTGTGATCCAGAACATCAACCAACTAGTAAAAGAAGCGGGCAAACCACGCTGGGAGTGGCAGCCAGAGGCGGTTAATGAAGCGCTGAACGCGCGTGTCGTCGAACTGGCTGAAGCCCGGCTGAGTGATGCTTATCGTATCACCGATAAACAGGAACGCTATGCGCAGGTCGATGCGATCAAATCTGAAACTATCGAGGCCTTGCTGGCAGAAGATGACACGCTGGATGCCAATGAACTGGCCGAAATCCTGCACGCGATTGAGAAAAAAGTGGTGCGTAGCCGCGTACTGGCTGGCGAACCGCGTATTGATGGCCGTGAAAAAGATATGATCCGCGCACTGGATGTGCGTACCGGTGTGCTGCCACGTACTCACGGTTCAGCCCTGTTCACGCGGGGTGAAACGCAGGCGCTGGTCACCGCCACCCTGGGTACTGCACGGGATGCGCAGAACATCGATGAACTGATGGGTGAGCGTACAGACTCCTTTTTATTCCACTATAATTTCCCGCCCTATTCAGTTGGCGAAACCGGGATGGTCGGCTCGCCGAAACGGCGTGAAATTGGTCACGGCCGCCTGGCAAAACGTGGGGTACTGGCTGTGATGCCAACCGTGGAAGAGTTCCCCTATACTGTGCGTGTCGTTTCTGAAATTACCGAATCTAATGGTTCTTCTTCAATGGCTTCGGTCTGTGGTGCTTCCCTGGCGTTGATGGATGCTGGTGTTCCGGTGAAGGCGTCTGTTGCCGGTATTGCAATGGGGCTGGTTAAAGAAGGTGATAACTATGTCGTCCTGTCTGATATTCTCGGCGATGAAGATCATCTGGGTGATATGGACTTTAAAGTCGCAGGTTCCCGTGATGGCATCTCCGCCTTGCAGATGGATATTAAAATCGAAGGCATCACCCGGGAGATTATGCAGGTTGCGCTGAATCAGGCCAAAGGGGCACGTTTGCATATTCTTAATATCATGGAACAGGCGATTAACGCGCCACGTGGTGATATCTCTGAGTTTGCCCCGCGTATCCATACCATCAAAATTAATCCGGACAAGATTAAAGATGTGATTGGTAAAGGAGGTTCGGTGATCCGTGCGCTGACGGAAGAAACAGGCACCACAATCGAAATCGAAGATGATGGTACTGTCAAAATCGCGGCAACCGATGGCGATAAAGCTCGTCATGCGATTCAGCGGATTGAAGAAATTACCGCTGATATCGAAGTCGGTCGTATCTATAGTGGTAAAGTCACGCGGATTGCTGACTTTGGCGCATTTGTCGCTATCGGTGGCGGTAAAGAAGGTCTGGTACATATTTCTCAGATTGCAGATAAGCGTGTAGAGAAAGTGACCGATTATCTGCAGGCAGGGCAAGAGGTCGCGGTGAAAGTGCTGGAAGTTGACCGCCAGGGGCGTGTGCGTTTAAGCATGAAAGAGGCGGTTGAACAGACGCCAGATGCGGTAGCGCCAGAAGCGGAACAAGGCGAATAGCGCTACGATCTACTCCCCCGGATGAGTAAGGGGGAGTATGATAAAGTCCTGGCCTGGCAGGCGTCACTGGCGCAGGCAGTCTGGATACCGATAGCGCGGAGAAACCGCCGCGTACAGATATAGTACGCAGGGATTTCAGATACTGCTGAGGGTCAAAGTAGCAAGTAAAATAGCCTGATGGGCCAGGTTCTAAGGCAGGATGCCTTGTTTGTAGCCGGGGAACGGGACGTTCATCCAATCGTTGTCTTCGGGAGTTAGGAAATGAAGCCTTTTTTGCGCTGGTATTTCGTGGCGACAGTGCTCATGCTGACAGGATGCAATAATCCTGGCTGGCGTGAGGATCTGGTGCTTGCGGTGCCATTGCAACCGACTTTGCAACAGGAAGTTATGCTGGCGCGTATGGAACAGATTATTGCCAGTCGGGCTTTAACCGATGATGAGCGTGCGCAGCTTTTATATGAGCGCGGAGTGTTGTATGATAGTCTCGGTCTGAGAGCGCTGGCGCGGAACGATTTTTCACAAGCGCTGGCGATTCGACCGGATATGCCAGAAGTATTCAATTACCTCGGCATTTATTTAACGCAGGCAGGCAATTATGATGCTGCCTATGAAGCGTTTGATTCTGTACTTGAGCTTGATCCAACTTACAACTACGCTTACTTAAACCGGGGCATCGCGCTGTATTACGGTGGTCGGGCTAAGTTGGCGCAAGATGATCTGCTGGCGTTTTATAAAGACGATCCCAATGACCCTTTCCGTAGTCTGTGGCTTTATCTCACTGAGCGTGAACTCAATGAGCAACAGGCGGCTGGTGCGCTGAAACAGCGCTTCGGTGTATCGAATAAAGGGCAATGGGGATGGAATATTGTCGAGTTCTACCTTGGCGACATTAGCGAACAAACGCTAATGGAACGTTTGAAGGCAGATGCAACGGATAACACCTCGCTCGCTGAACATCTCAGTGAAACTAACTTCTATTTAGGTAAATATTACTTAAGTCTGGGGGACAGGGACAGAGCTATGACTCTGTTCAAGCTGACGGTCGCTAACAACGTACATAGCTATGTTGAAGATCGATACGCATTGTTGGAATTATCGCTCATGGGCCAGGAACAAGATGACCTGGCAGAATCGGACCAGCAATAGCTGACGGATCAATCGGATCATTTTTTGATAACCTTCGTCCTGACGGGGGAGGGGATTGTTGTCCGTTAATACACCTACTTTGAGCCGGTTCTCACGTTCAATGAAGATTACACCAAATTTTCACATTGAGTTATGTAGACTGGCCACTATTAATTTTGAGGCATACGTACTACATGACTGATTTAGAAACTAATTTTACAGATTTGGGCCTGAAGGCTCCTCTCCTAGAAGCACTGAATGATTTAGGTTATGAAAAACCCTCGCCTATTCAGGCGGAGTGTATTCCACACCTGCTGGCAGGACGTGATGTTCTGGGCATGGCTCAGACAGGAAGCGGTAAAACGGCTGCATTTTCTTTACCTCTGTTAAACAATCTCGACCCTGAACTTAAGGCACCACAAATTCTGGTGCTGGCGCCAACCCGTGAGCTGGCGGTGCAGGTTGCTGATGCGATGGCTGATTTTTCTAAACATATGCGCGGTGTCAACGTGGTCGCGCTGTATGGTGGTCAGCGTTATGACGTGCAGTTACGCGCATTGCGCCAGGGGCCGCAGATTGTGGTCGGTACGCCTGGGCGTCTGCTTGACCATCTGAAACGCGGTACTCTCGATCTCTCCCGGCTGAGCGGCCTGGTACTGGATGAAGCCGATGAAATGTTGCGGATGGGCTTTATCGAAGATGTCGAAACCATTATGGCTGAGATCCCGAAAGGACATCAGACAGCGCTGTTTTCCGCCACCATGCCAGAAGCGATTCGCCGTATTACCCGTCGCTTTATGCAGGACCCGCAGGAAGTCCGCATCAAATCGAGTGTCACCACACGCCCGGATATCAGCCAGAGCTATTGGACTGTGTACGGTATGCGGAAAAATGAAGCGCTGGTGCGTTTTCTCGAAGCAGAAGATTTTGATGCGGCGATTATTTTTGTCCGCACTAAAAATGCGACCCTCGAAGTGGCGGAGGCGCTTGAACGTAGCGGTTATAATAGCGCCGCGCTGAATGGCGATATGAATCAGGTGCTGCGTGAGCAGACCCTTGAACGGCTGAAAAATGGTCGCCTGGATATTCTGATTGCCACGGACGTTGCTGCGCGTGGTCTGGATGTCGAACGTATCAGTCTGGTCGTGAACTATGATATCCCGATGGATTCGGAATCTTACGTTCACCGTATCGGTCGTACCGGACGCGCCGGACGTGCAGGACGTGCGCTGTTATTCGTTGAGAATCGCGAACGTCGTCTGCTGCGCAACATTGAGCGCACGATGAAGCTGACGATCCCGGAAGTGGATCTACCAAATGCGGAGTTACTGGGTCAGCGTCGGCTGGAAAAATTTGCTGCAAAAGTACAGCAACAACTGGAAAGCAGCGATCTCGATCAATACCGTGCGTTGCTGACAAAAATTCAGCCAGCCACCGACGGGGAAGCGCTGGATAGTGACACCCTGGCTGCCGCGCTGTTAAAAATGGCACAAGGTGAACGTCCGCTCATCGTCCCACCTGACGCGCCTGCGCGTGCACGTCGTGAATTTCGCGATCGTGATGATCGTTCCGAACGTCGTGGTGATCGTGAAGATCGTCCTCGTCGTGAGCGTCGTGATGTGGGTGAAATGGATCTCTACCGTATTGAAGTCGGTCGTGATGATGGTGTTGAAGTCCGTCATATTGTTGGCGCTATCGCCAATGAAGGCGATATCAGTAGCCGTTACATCGGTAATATCAAAATGTTCGCATCGCACTCGACCATTGAGCTGCCAAAAGGTATGCCGAATGAAGTGCTGCAACACTTTACCCGCACTCGTATTCTGAATAAGCCGATGAATATGCAGTTGCTGGGTGCCGCACAGCCACGTTCTGAACGTCGTGGTAATGGTCGTGGTTTTTCTGGTGAGCGTCGTGAAGGAGGGCGTAGCTTTGCCGGTGAGCGCCGTAGTGAAGGACGTCGCTTCAACAATAGCGAACGCCGCACGCCACGCCGTGATGAATCGACAGGCCGTCGTCGTTTTAACGATGATGCCTAACTGACTACATTTATCATGTTAAAGTAGCCCCGGCGGGGCTGCTTTTTTTATTGGCTGACAACGGTCATGGTTGTGATCAACTCAGCAATTCCAGTCCGGCCAGTTGTTTCCAGTAGCCATTACAATCGTGACGGGCTGCCAGTGGCAAAGGCGCCTGGCCATTTTCATTGGCGCGAAAAGCATCAAGCATCACGAATGTCTCATCTCCCAGCGGTGACAAACGTACCATATCGACCAGCCCCTGCATCGAGGGCAGTTCATTGCCGAGGTTGTAAACATAACCACTCATGGTTTGAATCCCATTGAGCACAAAAACCTGCTGATTTTCCTGCGAAAAAACATGACGCCCGTTAGGGTAATTCACACAACAGGTCTGACAGTGATCTTTCGGCAGATTCTCCGATCGTGCGGTAAAGCAACGCGCCGAATAGGCGAGGGGCAGATGGCCGTAGCTTAATACTTCGACTTCAAACTGATGACGGATCCCGAGTTCTTCACACTGATTAAGCAGATTGATCAGCCAGTCGCGTGAAAGCTCAACCGGCATGCACCAGCGGATCATGCCTTGTTTGCGTAACAAGCGCAGGGTGACGGCGTTATAGCAGTTCAGGGCATGGCCGGCGATAAACGGTAGATGGCGTTCGGCACACATATTGACGACCCCAAAGTCACTGGCTTCAATCAGAAACTCGCCATTATCAACGTAGCGTTTGAGCTCACTGACTTCTGACTCCGCTTGCACCAGCGCGAGCGTAGAAAGCACCACTTGTTTACCGCTGTCAGCCAGCGCTTTCGCCATCGCCAGCCAGTCACCAAATTGGGTCGTCCGACGTTTACTGCATACCGCTTCACCCAGATAAATCGTATCGGCGCTGGAGTGTGCGGCCTGCTGGTAAAAGTCCTCCAGCTTCTCTTTTGGCCAGTAGAAAAGCACCGGCCCTAATGAATATTTCATCCTCTACCTCATTGCCATTGACGGAGATAGGCCCCCGCAGTGGTTTGCGTCCCTTCTGACATCGCGTCCAGTGTCTCCACCCAGGCCAGAGATGGCACAAAGTTTTGTGGATCGGCTTTACAACGATCGATCGCCTGACGCCAGACTTTTGTCACCTGACTGACATAGGCCGGGCTGCGCTGACGGCCTTCGATTTTCACTGAAGCGATCTGCGCGGCCATCAGTTGTGGCAATAATTCCAGCGTATTCAGGCTGACAGGCTCCTCCAGGGCGTGATAACGCTTGCCATCGACCAGATAGCGCCCTTTGCAGAGCGTCGGATAACCGGCGTTTTCACCATCCTGATAGCGGTCAATCAGGACATTATTCAGCCGCGACTCCAGCCCTTGTGGTGTTTGCTGCCAGCGAACGAAACGCGCAGGTGAACAGGCCCCCACCGTATTGGGTGATTCACCGGTCAGATAAGAAGAGAGGTAGCATCGCCCTTCAGCCATAATGCACAAACTCCCAAATGCAAAGACCTCCAGCGGTACCGGCGTGACGCGCGCCAGTTGTCTGACCTGATGAATCGAGAGGACGCGCGGCAGCACCACCCGGCTGACGGCAAAATGGCGATGATAAAAACGAATCGCCTGTTCATGGGTTGCCGATGCCTGAACTGAGACATGGCGCTCAATATGCGGATAGCGTTCAGTGGCATACTCAAGCATCGCAATATCCGCCAGAATCAGCACATCAGCACCCAGTTGTGCGGCGATATCGACCGCACGTTGCCAGCGGGCATAACCGTCCGGATGGGCGAAAGTATTGATCGCAATATGCAGCTTACGGCGATGCTGATGAACAAAACTGACGGCTTCCTGCAGTTTTTTTTCGCTGAAATTGAGACCAGCAAAGTGGCGGGCGTTGGTATCATCTTTCAGCCCGATATAGACGGCATCGGCACCATTTTCGATAGCGGTTTTTAGTGCCGGAAGGTTACCGGCTGGACAGAGTAGTTCCATAATTTCCTCTGAAAAAATTCGGCCCGACAGCAACGCTAACGGATCTCCAGGGGGTGAATTTTAGTTAACCTTCGGCGGATAAGTTTTGATTTGAGGCAGTGAAAAGTATATTGGCCAGCGCCAGAATCGGCATCTGTTGCGCTGATTTTATTGATTGACATCGCAGCATCCTTTTTATGTTATGTCACAATAGTAAAACGATGATGATTATGGAATAAGACTTGTGTTAGATAAATTACGTTCCCGTCTGGTTCGTTTTGGCCCCTCTGTATTGAGTGTGCCGGTTAAGCTCACCCCTTTTGCTCTCCAGCGGCAGGTGCTGGAGCGGGTATTAAGCTGGCAATTTCGCCAGGCGCTGGCGGAAGGCGAGCTGGACTTTCTCACGGATCGCTGGCTCAGCATTCATGTGCGTGATATTGGCCTGATGTGGTACACCTCGGTCATCGACGGACAACTGGTGGTGAGTGCGGCGGCGAATGCCGATGTCAGTTTTAGCGCTGATGTTAATGATCTCCTGATGGTCATTGCCCGTAAACAGGACCCGGATACCCTGTTCTTCCAGCGACGGCTGATCATCGAAGGGGATACCGAACTGGGGTTGTATGTGAAAAATCTGCTGGATGCAATTGAGCTGGATCAGATGCCCGCCGTGCTCCGCATCATGTTGCTACAACTGGCTGATTTTGTCGAAGCTGGGCTGAATAGCACGCAAAAATCACCGTCGACGTCAGCAGGTGAAGTATGCTGATTCGGGTTGAAATTGGTATTGATGCGCCAGGCATTGATGCGTTACTGCGGCGTACCTTTTCCGATGACAGCCAGGCAAAGCGGGTGCATCACTTACGTCAGGATAGCCTGATCACCCTCGGACTGGTGGCGACCGATGATGAAGGGCAGATTATCGGTTATGTCGCGTTTACCCCGGTTAGCGTCGCCGGTGAAGAACGGCAATGGGTAGCGCTGGCTCCGCTGGCAGTCGATAAACCGTATCGGCAACAGGGCATCGCCAGCCAGTTAGTTTATGAAGGTCTGGATGCCTTGAATGAGTTTGGCTATGCGGCGGTAGTCACGCAGGGTGATCCGGCACTGTTTCAGCATCTCGGTTTTGTGCTGGCGACTGATTTTGATCTGCATTATCGCGAGCCAAAGCGTGAGGCGCCATTGCAGATCTACCCACTGGCTGGCGATGCGCTGAATGGCGTACAAGGGCTGGTAGAGTACAGCGCCCCTTTTAATTATCGGTAAACTTCGCCAGAAGGGATGCAAAAGCGCCTTCATCAGTCACGAGGCACTCTTTCTGGCGTTTTGTCAGCCGCTTAATGCGATATTCCAGTTGCAATGCCCGTGAATGTTTGCCTACCTTCTGGCTGAATACCAGTTGTAACTCACCTCTGCCGCGCAAAGCTTTTGCCCCTTTGCCATTTTGATGCTGGCAAAAACGGCGCGCAACATCCGTCGTAATTCCGGTATACAAACGATTATCAGCAGTACGTATCAGATAGACAAACCAGCACATAGTCGCAGCGTCAGTGTATGATGAGATGTGTACCATAACACAGATGACAAGAGGATAAAGCATGAGGATATTGAAAAGGAAGTTTTCCAGCTGATAGAGCAATATAATGGAAAAAATATTTTTACCTTCCGTCGTTATAAGCTGATGCGTGCAACGGATTTGAATAATGATTTCCGTATCGATCCATTAGATGCTTACGCTCTGCTGGAGCGTTTCGCAGAAAAATTTGGCATTGAGCCGTCAGAGATAAATTTTGGGCACTATTTCCCTGATAATCGAGCGCCCGATGAGCCGCTAACAATTCAGCTTCTGATTGAAGGAGATGGCAGTCTAAACATAATTCAGGTGGAGACTTTATTGTGTTTTCTGATGTGTTATGGCTTGATCCACGACCCCAAGATAAGGTGATAATTTTATGAAAAAACGGACTGTCAAAAAAATAACCATAGCTATGCTATTTGTTGCATGGATTTTTTTTCGCAACAATTATACCTGGCACATACCATATGTTATATGAGAAATATAGCCCCGATAAAAATTATAAAGTAAGAGTGTTCTATGGAGGGATTATTTCTCCTGTATCACTCTATAAATATCTTGCAGCAAAAAATTATTTCTTTATTCTTTATGATAAAGAAGGAAACGAAATATACAAACCATCACCCTATTATGGGACCTCTAATATTGGCGCGTCTGGCGATATCACATTTATATATGGTGATAAACATTCTTTATTTTTTCCTGGCGCGGATGGTACTTATGATGCGTACGATTTACCGGAATAAATTATGCACCTACAACTAAGAGCCGAATGGGATAGGCTCTTAGCCAGGATATAGTCGATTTTCATTCAGGGGAAATGCGTTTCGATTGTCACGCCATAGCCCTCAGACTGATTTTTCACAGGGGATGACAACTATCACTGACAGTGAGGGATCACGGGATAGTGAGCCCGCCTGAAAGATAAACAGACAGAATCCCGTGATCAGCTTTGCTGGCCGTCAGTTATGCTTCCAGATCGGCCAGGTCGCCTTTTTCCTGCAACCAGTTGCGTCTGTCTTCCGAGCGTTTACGCGCTAATAACATATCCATTATTGCCGTGGTTTGCTGCTCATCCTGTTCATCGATAACCAGTTGCACCAGGCGACGGGTATTGGGATCAAGGGTTGTTTCACGCAACTGCATAGGATTCATTTCCCCCAGACCTTTAAAGCGCTGAACATTAGGCTTACCTTTTTTGCGTTTCAGTTGCTCCAGCACCCCGGCTTTTTCCTCTTCGGTCAGCGCATAGAAAACCTCTTTCCCCAGGTCAATACGATACAGCGGCGGTAGCGCAACGTAGATATGGCCGTGACGTACCAGTGTGCGGAAATGCTTAACAAACAGAGCGCATAGCAGCGTAGCGATATGCAGCCCATCGGAGTCTGCATCGGCCAGAATACAAATTTTGCCATAGCGTAGCTGGCTCAAATCATCACTGTCCGGGTCGATACCGATGGCCACCGAGATATCATGCACCTCTTGCGAGGCCAGCACTTCATCAGAAGAGACCTCCCAGGTATTGAGGATTTTCCCTTTCAGCGGCATGATGGCCTGGTATTCACGGTCCCGCGCCTGCTTGGCGGAGCCGCCCGCGGAGTCACCTTCCACCAGAAAAAGTTCGGTACGCTGTAAATCCTGAGCGGTGCAGTCCACCAGTTTGCCAGGTAATGCCGGGCCGCTGGTCAGTTTTTTACGCACGACCTTTTTGGCGGCTCGCATCCGC
Organism: Enterobacteriaceae bacterium ESL0689; assembly: GCA_029433525.1. Lineage (NCBI taxonomy): Bacteria > Pseudomonadati > Pseudomonadota > Gammaproteobacteria > Enterobacterales > Enterobacteriaceae > Enterobacteriaceae bacterium ESL0689. The sequence continues at coordinate 740,196 of JAQTIF010000002.1, forward strand.
CGCTGAGCACTGGAAATAACCATCTCAGCCAGCAGTTCTGCCGCCTGTACATTCTGATTTAGCCACAAGCTGAAAGCATCTTTCACCACGCCGGAAACAAATGCTGCGCACTGGCGCGATGAAAGCCGCTCTTTTGTCTGTCCGGCAAATTGTGGGTCTTGCATTTTGACTGACAGAACATAGGCGCAGCGTTCCCAGATATCGTCTGCCGACAGCTTCACACCACGCGGCAAAATATTGCGGTATTCGCAAAATTCACGCATGGCGTCGAGTAATCCCTGACGCAGGCCATTGACGTGCGTGCCTCCCTGCATCGTCGGGATCAGGTTTACATAGCTCTCGGTCAGCAGCTCTCCGCCCTCGGGCAGCCACAGTAACGCCCAGTCGACGGTTTCCACTTCACCGCTGAAACTACCGACAAAGGGCTTTTCCGGCAGTAACGGCAGGCCATTCACCGCTTCACACAGGTAGTCATTCAGGCCATCCTGGTAGCACCAGCGCTGTTCACTGTTGTTCACCTGATCACGAAAAATAATCTCGACGCCGGGGCAGAGGACGGCTTTGGCTTTTAACAAATGGGTCAGACGCGAGACAGAAAAACGCGGGCTGTCAAAAAAGCTGTGATCGGGCCAGAAACGGACTTGTGTGCCAGTATTTCGTTTACCACAGGTGCCGGTGACGTGGAGATCTTCCACTTTATCGCCATTTTCAAAGGCGATGGTATAAATCTGACCACTACGACGGACGCCCACTTCAACACGTTTCGACAGGGCGTTGACCACCGAGATCCCAACCCCGTGCAGCCCGCCGGAGAATTGATAATTCTTACTGGAAAATTTTCCTCCGGCATGCAGCCGACAGAGGATCAATTCCACGGCCGGAACCCCCTCTTCAGGGTGGATATCCACAGGCATTCCGCGCCCGTCATCAACGACTTCCAGCGATTGATCGGCATAAAGTGTGACTTCTATCCGTTTTGCATACCCCGCCAGAGCTTCATCAACGCTATTATCAATCACCTCCTGAGCAAGATGGTTAGGGCGTGTGGTATCGGTATACATGCCTGGTCGACGGCGAACTGGCTCAAGCCCGGTGAGAACCTCGATGGCATCAGCGTTATATGAAGATTGTGTCATGATGTGTATCTATTCACTGATCGTATCGGGTTGCTTAACGCAAACCCAAAAAATGGATAATGTGACTGAAATGATCTGCAAAATTGACAAACGCATGATTTCCTCCCTCCTGCACTGTCTGCCGACAGGCCGCGTAGTAAGCAACCACCTGGCGATAATCAAGGACTTCATCGCCTGTTTGTTGGAGTAGCCAGATTAAATCAGGCGCTTCAAGGGGATCTATCTGCATGACTTTGAGATCGTAAATATGGCGAGACTCTAGCACATATTGCTGCCCGGTGTATGGATTCTGATTAACGCCAAGATAGTGGCTGAGTAACTCAAAAGGGCGCACTGCCGGATTAATCACCACCGCAGGTAACATAAAGCACTGCGATAACCAGGTTGCGTAATAGCCCCCCAACGACGAACCTACCACGCCAAGGGGTTCCCCGCCTTGCTCAAGCACGATGGCTTCCAGTAACTCGGCCACCCTGACCGGGCAAACCGGAAGTTCCGGTACTATCATGGTGATCTCAGGGCTGGTCTGTGCCAGCCATGTTTTCAACGCCGTCGCTTTTACTGAGCGTGGTGAGCTATTAAAACCATGCAAATAGAGGAGTGTAGACATCAGTATCCTTCTGAAGCAATATCCGGGCAAAACCGCGTGCTATTAAGACGACAGACTTCAGTGGTTAATGTGCCGTCAGGATGCAGCGTTAACCAGCGCCAGCCAGGTGGCTGGGTATCGAGGGTAAAACTGGCACAATAGGGCTTAAATTGTACGCAAGTCGATGGGGTAGCCATCACCTGTCGCCCGTGCCAGCTGGCTTCCATCGCCTGATGAATATGGCCACACAACAGATGCTGCACGCGAGGAAAAGCAGATAATACCTGATCCAGCGCACCGGCATTACGCAAACTGTGTTGATCAAGCCAGCGACAGCCTGAGGGCAAGGGATGATGATGTAACAGCAATAAGGTATAGCGCTCAGGTGTCTCTGCCAGCTTACTTGCCAGCCACTGTAGCTGAAATTCGCTGAGTTCACCATGAGGTACACCCACAAGCTGGCTATCGAGTAATAAGATTTGCCAGTGCTGACCCAGCAAAACTTGCCTGGCGCCAGAGATACCGGCGGCTTGCAGCGCGCTGTGCATGGCAGGCTGAAAATCATGATTACCCGGTAGCCAGACACAAGGTGCGGTTAAATCGGCTACTCCTGTCGCAAAATGTTGATAAGCGGCGCTGGATTGATCCTGCGCTAAATCGCCAGTTGCGACAATCAGATCGTATTTTTGTTGCGAAGCACGGATGGCATCCAGCACCGCCTGATAGCTATCCCAGGTATTGATGCCTAATAGCGTTTCATGTTTTTCAGCAAACAAATGAGTATCAGTAATTTGTAATATCCTGACGCTGGACTCATCGGCCAGCGGCAGATTTAACAGACTTTCCAAATGGTGTCCTTAGGTTTAACGATGCTAACAAACCGGAATCGCCATCGCTCTATGTGCTAAACAATACCTTAGCCAATCGGCCAGAAACTGATTGATTTGATATTTTTCGTCGCGCTGATGCAACTTTTTATTAGGATAATCATACTTTGCTTTAAAGTGAGAAATCTGCCGGGTTGAACACACTTCCGCGACTCTCGCGTCGTAATAAAGCCGTACCATCATGGTCGGAAAACCCCACGCATTCATCACCGGAACGACCTGCTCAATCGACACCAGGCTTGTGTAACGGGTCGATTCGACAAGCGTTAAGCGATATTGTACATGATTGACCTGATAAGTCGCCCTGGCACCGATAGTATCAGTAGAGGGTAATAAACGGTGCAACTGTGCAAAATTGGTTTCACACAAGCGCATCATGGCCGGAAAATCAGGCGTATAACGTTTCATTTCATCCACTCAGCCTGTAATTGATGATAGTGCAATTGTAGCCATTGCAAGGCGATGACGGCGGCGGCATTGTCAATTTTGCCCTCTTCGAGCCACTGATAAGCACACGCCCGGCTCACCACATGAACGCGGATATCTTCATGCTCTTCGGCGAGACCGTGAACCCCTTTGGCGGTTGTTGCGTCCACTTCGCCCACCAGGATAGATAACCGTTCATGAAGACCACCCGGGCTTGAAAGATAACTGATAACCGGTTTGACGCGCGCCACTTTGATACCAGCTTCCTCTTCCGCTTCACGGCGCACGACCTCTTCAGGGGTCTCGCCCGCTTCTTTTTTTCCGGCAATAATTTCCAGTTGCCAGGGGGTGTCAGCGACATCATACGCGGCGATCCGAATCTGTTCGATTAGGACCACTTCGTCACGTCGTGGGTCAAAAGGGAGCAAAGCGGCCGCATTATCACTGTAAAAAACTTCGCGCCTGACTTCACCGCTCCAGCCACCATTAAACAAACGATGGCGAAAACGGTATCGATCCAGTGAAAAAAAACCACGATACAATGGTTCGCGTGCAATAATTTCTACATCATCTTTCGTAAAGGTAACGCCAGGCTGATTAAGATTACGCATAATTTTTACCTCGTATATTCAAAAGCAGGATTTTATAAGTGGTTTGACTACCGTTTTTCAGTTTGTATGTTAGATTGACGTAAACTAACGCCAGATGGCACGTAACGCTAACCTTTTACCTGGAAAGAATCGCTACAATCCGCAAATATAGACAATTTGGGTTGCCTTTATGCTTCACAACAAGGAATGCAAATGAAGAAATTTTTCCCCATCCTTATCGGCTTGGGTTTGACTGGTTTTAGTACGCTAAGCCAGGCAGAAGACCTGATACAGGTTTATCAACAAGCGCGTGTCAGCAATCCTGATCTGCGTAAATCGGCTGCAGACCGCGATGCTGCGTTTGAAAAAATCAATGAATCACGGAGTCCGTTGTTGCCTCAGCTGGGTCTGGGGGCTGATTATAACTATAACAATGGTTATCGTGATGCCAATGGCGTCAACTCCAGAGCAGCCGGGGGCTCACTGCAGCTCACACAAACCCTGTTCGATTTATCGAAATGGCGTGCTCTGACACTGCAGGAAAAAACCGCCGGTATCCAGGATGTCGCCTATCAATCCGATCAGCAAACGCTGATCCTCAATACCGCGACGGCTTACTTTAATGTCCTCAGTGCGATTGATTCACTTTCCTATGTTGAGGCGCAAAAACAGGCTATCTATCGCCAGTTAGATCAGACAACACAACGTTTTAACGTTGGTCTCGTGGCCATTACTGACGTACAAAATGCCCGTTCACAATATGATTCCGTGCTGGCGAGTGAAGTCACCGCGCGCAATAATCTTGATAACAGGATGGAAGAGTTACGTCAGATCACCGGTAATAGCTATCCGATGCTGGCGTCACTGAATATTCAGACCTTTACCACCAGTAAACCGCAGGCGGTGAACACCCTGCTGAAAGAAGCAGAAAGCCGTAATCTGTCCCTGTTGCAGGCGCGTCTGGGTGAAGATCTGGCGCGTGAGCAAATCCGTCAGGCACAGGATGGACATCTGCCAGTGCTGGGACTCAGCGCGTCAACCGGTGTGACCCGAACCCGCTATAGCGGTTCTCAGACAAACAATGGCCGATATTCTGATAATAATATGGGACAAAATACCGTCGGTCTGAGTTTCTCGTTACCGTTATATCAGGGCGGACGGGTCAACTCACAAGTCAAACAGGCTCAGTTCAACTTTGTTAGCGCCAGTGAGCAACTGGAAAGTACGCACCGTAAAGTCGTGCAAACGGTTCACTCCTCATTTAACAATGTCAATGCCTCCATCAGTAGCATTAATGCTTATAAGCAGGCTGTGGTGTCGGCGCAAAGTTCGCTGGACGCGATGGAAGCGGGCTATTCAGTCGGAACCCGTACTATTGTTGATGTGCTCAATGCCACCACCATGCTGTACGACGCGAAACAACAGCTCTCCAGCGCGCGCTATAATTATCTGATTCACCAGCTCAATATTAAATCCGCGCTCGGAACACTTAATGAGCAGGATCTGGTGACGATGAATAAGACGCTGGGGCAACCTGTCTCTACATCGCCGGATGTTGTCGCACCAGAAAACCACTGACTGATACCATTGATGCCGCATCAGCGGCATCTTTCGGTCACCGCCAGGAGGATCGCCGTGGTCAATATTTTTGGTTATCTACCGCAGTTGTCAAAAAATATTCTGTTGTTTTATCATACGTTACTTCATTTCTCACCCTGTATCCTCTATTCTCTACTTATTAATATGTGCCGGAATCGTATCCTGCTGAACATGGAAAAAAAGAGCATGAAACGGACAAAAAATATTAACCATTCTGCTTTCCGCAAGTATTGGGGAGCACGCCATCTGACCCCAGTTGCCCTTGCCATAGCCGCGACCTTCACGCTCGCCGGATGTGAAAAATCTGATGAAACAGTATCTCTGTATCAAAACGCAGAGGACTGCTCGGCCGCTAACCCGGATAAACGCGCAGAATGTACGACAGCATTCAACGCCGCTGAACAGGAAGCCGCCCGTACCGCACCTAAATATGACACCCATGAAGACTGCATTGCTGAATTTGGTGAAGGCCAGTGTCGTCAGGAATATCAGAGACACGGAGGCAGTATCTGGATGCCACTGATGGCAGGATATATGATGGCGCGGATGACCGGCGGTGGCTTTGGTGCACAACAACCGTTGTTCACCTCAAAGACCCCGACGAGTCCCGCCTATGGCCAGTATACGGATGCCAGTGGGAGGAGCTACGGCGCTGCGCAGCCAGGCCGGACAATCAATGTGCCCAAGAGCGCCATGGCGCCTAAACCGACAACCACCCGTACTATCACCCGTGGCGGTTTTGGTCAGAGCGTAACACAACAGGCGGCTATGCAGCGCCACGCCGCGAGTTCTAAATCATCATCAAGACATTCTACGGGTGGCTAAATCAGTATGGAAAGAATCACTATTGCCGAACGCCCGGACTGGCGCGAAAAGGCAACTGAATATGGCTTCAACTTTCATACTCTGTATGGCGAACCCTACTGGAGTGAAGAAGCCTATTATAAATTCACCCTGCCACAGGTTGAAAAGCTGGAGGAGGTCACGGCTGAACTTCACCAGATGTGCCTGCAGGTGGTGGAGAAAGTCGTTGCCAGCGATGCGCTGATGACCCGATTTTGTATTCCAGAGCATAGCTGGAATTTCGTCCGCCATGCCTGGCAAACCCGGCAACCGTCACTCTATTCGCGCCTTGATCTTGCCTGGGATGGGACAGGAGAGCCCAAACTACTGGAAAACAATGCGGATACGCCCACCTCGTTATACGAAGCGGCTTTCTTTCAGTGGATCTGGCTGGAAGATCAGCTCAATGCCGGTTTATTACCGCCAGGCAGCGATCAATTCAACAGCCTGCAGGAAAAATTAATTGACCGTTTTACGATATTACGCGAGCAGTTTGGTTTCCCGCAACTGCATGTCGCCTGTTGTCGTGACAGTGAAGAAGATCGCGGCACGGTTCAGTATCTCCAGGATTGCGCGGCAGAAGCCGGGATCAGCACAGATTTTCTCTATATAGACGATATCGGCCTGGGCGAGAAAGGTCAGTTTACCGATCTGCAGGATCAGGTGATCAGCAATCTGTTTAAGCTCTATCCGTGGGAATATATGCTACGCGATATATTTTCTACCAAACTGGACGATGCTGGTGTTCGCTGGCTGGAACCCGCCTGGAAGTGTATTCTTTCTAATAAGGCGCTGCTGCCCCTGCTCTGGGAAATGTTTCCTCATCATCCGAATCTGCTGCCGGCCTATTTTTATGATGATACCTCTCCTCATATGGATAAGTACGTTGTCAAGCCGCTTTTCTCCCGTGAAGGGGCGAATGTTTCGATCATCGAAAAAGGTCACGTTGTGGAAACGGTCGAAGGCCCCTATGGTGAAGAGGGCATGATCCGGCAGCAATTCCACCCGTTACCTCAGTTTGGTGATAGTTATACGCTAATCGGTAGCTGGCTGGTGGACGATCAACCGGCAGGTATTGGTATTCGTGAAGATCGGGCATTGATTACTCAGGATCTCTCGCGCTTCTATCCCCATATTTTTGTCGAATAACACCGATCCCGGTGATGGTTCACCTGTCACCGGGGACGGTTAATCATATGGGCGCATTGACGTTTATCAGCTGGCTTGCTGTTCATGCTGACGACGCCAGGCAATCAGATCAGCAATGGTTACCACCGGCATATTGTGCTGACGGGCAAATGCAACACATTGCGGTGCCCGCGCCATAGAGCCATCATCGTTCGTCAGCTCGCACAGTACCCCGGCTGGCTTCAGTCCCGCCAGTGTCATCAGATCGATAGTGGCTTCGGTATGCCCGCCACGCACCAGCACACCGCCCGGCTGCGCACGTAACGGGAAAACATGACCTGGGCGATTCAGATCGCTGGGTCTGGCGTCATCAGCAATCGCGGCACGTATTGTGGTCACCCGATCAGAGGCTGAAACACCCGTGGTGACACCCGCTGCAGCTTCTATAGTGACCGTAAATCCCGTGCCATATGCGCTGGTGTTATGCTCGACCATCATCGGCAGATCAAGCTGCTGACGACGCTGGTCGGTCAGGCACAAACACACAATGCCACTGCCGTGACGAATGGTCAGCGCCATCTGTTCGACGGTCATATTTTCGGCCGCAAAAACCATATCACCTTCATTTTCGCGGTTTTCATCATCAAGGACTATCACGCCACGCCCTTCGCGCAGCGCATCGCAGGCACGTTGTACACGTTCAAAAGCAGTACCGAATGTGGAAAAAAGCGACTGATTCATGGTAAAAAGCCTCAGTAAAATTATGGTTACCAGAATCAGGGCAGTCTTAGGAGTGCCGGTTAAGCGGCAGAAGTTAACGCGAGCGGATCAATACCCGGCTGAGCTGTTACTCTCTCCCATCCGGACTATTACCGTCGGCTCCGGGATCACACCGGATCTGCTGACCTTTTTGCTGGCGCAAAAAGCGCTTGCGGGCTTTCAACGCGATATCGGCAATATTATTGCCGATTGATATCTCATTGATTTACCGCCGGTGGGGAATTACACCCCGCCCTGAGAATAAACGTTGTCACTATAACGCGATTGCACAAACCCGGCAATGTCTCTTTCAGCGTGTATTTTATCTCTTCGTCACAGGATGAGAAAACGACAAACATTTCTGATTAAGGTATTATCATCGGTACTACACTTAACTGATCACTGTGCGCTGAAGTAAGAGGTAATGATGATTGACCCGAAAAAAATCGAGCAACTCGCCCGCCAGATCCATGAATCTATCCCAAAAAGTCTTCGTGATTTTGGTGAGGATATGGAGAAAAAGATCCGTCAGATACTTCAGAGCCAGTTAACCCGCCTGGATTTGGTCAGCCGTGAAGAGTTTGATGTGCAGACTGAAGTGTTGCTGCGCACCCGCGAAAAACTGGCTTTACTGGAACAGCGTATGAGTCAACTGGAAAATCGTCTCGCGATGACCGAGCCCACAGAAAAAGCAAACTCACCGGATACCCCGTAAAAATATTCTGCCAGCGACGGATTGACGAATAAGGTGGGTTTTATGTGCCTGCTTACCATAAGCTAAAAAAGCCGCCTGTTGGTCATTTATCCTCGATTTATCATCGATGTGTTTTCTGAGAATAACAGCTCTCCCGGTTTTCTGGCGTGGGTATAATCAGTCAGATTACGCCGTATTCGGCAATGATATACATTTGGCCGTGGTACTGTACGGCGGCAAAAATTTAACGATCAATAATCTCCAGCCGACAGGGCGCATGCGCCAGAAAAAGATATGCGGCATGAATGATAATAATTTATTCTCTGTTGCGAAAAATAACGCATTGGCAAGTGGGCTGAGTCCTGTTACAACGTTAATTTAATATTACTACTCTTATAAATGGCAAAAAAATTATGAATCATCACCAGACGCTGGTGGTAAAACTGGGGACCAGTGTTTTAACCGGCGGCACCCGCCGCCTGAATCGTGCCCGTATTGTCGAACTGGTGCGCCAGTGCGCGCAACTGCATAGCGCAGGTCATCGGATTGTCATTGTGACATCCGGCGCTATTGCTGCCGGGCGAGAGCATCTTGGCTATCCGGAACTACCAGCGACTATCGCCTCGAAACAACTGCTGGCCGCTGTCGGTCAGAGCCGTCTTATTCAGTTATGGGAACAGCTATTTTCCATTTATGGTATTCATATCGGTCAGATGTTGCTGACCCGGGCAGATATGGAAGATCGTGAACGCTTTCTCAACGCGCGTGATACCCTGCATGCGTTGCTGGATAACCATATTGTGCCTGTGATTAATGAAAATGATGCGGTGGCGACCAGTGAAATAAAAGTCGGCGATAATGACAACCTTTCAGCGCTGGCAGCCATCCTCGCCGATGCGGATAAACTGCTGTTGTTAACTGACCAGCCGGGGCTGTTTACTGCTGATCCCCGTTCCCATCCACAAGCCGAACTTATCCGGGATGTCTATAGCATTGATGATACCCTGCGCGCCATCGCCGGTGACAGCGTTTCCGGACTAGGCACAGGCGGGATGGGCACGAAATTACAGGCGGCGGATGTTGCTTGTCGGGCAGGGATCGACACGATTATTGCTGCCGGTAACCGTCCTGGCGTCATTACTGACGCCATCAACAATCTCGCGACGGGGACACATTTTCATCCCCAGCCATCACCGCTGGAAAACCGTAAACGCTGGATCTTTGGTGCGCCACCGGCCGGAGAAATTACGATTGATACCGGTGCCACACACGCCATTTTACAAAAAGGAAGCTCTCTGCTCCCGAAAGGCATCAAAACGGTCGTGGGTAACTTCTCACGCGGTGAAGTGATACGTATCCGTAGCCACGAAGGGCAGGATATTGCCCACGGCGTGAGTCGCTATAACAGTGATGCGCTGCGGATCATTGCCGGTAAACACTCACAACAAATTAATACGATTCTGGGCTATGAATATGGCCCGGTAGCGGTCCATCGCGATGATATGATTATTCGTTAAGGAAATGAAAATGCTGGAAAAAATGGGCATCGCGGCGAGAGAAGCTTCTTATCAACTCGCACAACTCTCCTGTCGCGAAAAAAATCGGGTTTTGGAAAAGATTGCCGATGGTCTCGTACAACAAAGTGAAGCTATTCTCCATGCCAATGTGGATGATGTCGCACAAGCTCGTGCTAATGGCTTAAATGCGGCGCTGATCGACCGACTGACCCTCACTCCGCAACGCCTGCACGCAATAGCCAGCGATGTCCGTCAGGTTTGTCATCTTGCTGACCCGGTCGGCCAGGTGATCGACGGTGGGCTGCTGGATAGCGGTCTGCGCATTGAGCGTCGCCGTGTCCCACTGGGCGTTGTCGGGGTGATTTATGAAGCCCGACCTAACGTCACCGTTGATGTTGCCTCGCTGTGCCTGAAAACCGGCAATGCCGCTATTTTACGTGGTGGCAAAGAGACCTCGCGCACCAATGCGGCCACCGTTAAGGTGATCCAGCAAGCATTGCAGGCGTGTGGTTTACCGGCCGCTGCCGTTCAGTCGATTGACAATCCCGATCGCGCCCTGGTCAGCGCGATGCTGAAGATGGATAAATATATTGATATGTTGATTCCGCGAGGTGGGGCCGGACTGCACAAGCTGTGCCGCGAGCAATCAACCATCCCGGTGATCACCGGTGGCATTGGCGTATGTCATATCTATATTGATGAATCCGCCGATATTGCCGCTGCGCTTAATATTATCGTCAACGCGAAAGTCCAGCGCCCCAGCGCCTGTAATGCCGTTGAGACGTTGCTGATACAGCAGAATATTGCCGCAGATTTCCTGCCAGCCCTAAGCCATAAAATGGCAGAACATGGGGTAACGTTACATGCTGACGCTATCGCTTTACCGCTGTTACAAACCGCAGCCGCCAGGGTCGAAGCGGTGAAAGCCGAACAGTATGATAATGAATATCTGTCGCTGGATCTGAACGTTAAAATTGTCGCCAGCCTTGATGAAGCTATCGCCCATATTCGCGCTCACGGCACTCAGCATTCCGATGCCATCCTGACGCGAACTTTGCGCCATGCTAACCGCTTTATCAATGAAGTGGACTCTTCTGCAGTGTATATTAACGCCTCAACACGTTTTACTGATGGTGGTCAGTTTGGCCTCGGGGCTGAAGTGGCTGTCAGCACCCAAAAGCTACACGCCCGGGGCCCAATGGGGCTGGAGGCATTAACCACCTATAAATGGATTGCGATCGGCGACGATACCATCCGCGATTAATATGCCGTGAGTGATGCAAAAGTAGCCGGTTGACGCATAAGGCCATTGACGCATCACCCACTTAGCTTTAACCTTTGCTCCGGTTCATCGCACAGGCAGAAACGCCCCAGGCCGATATAGCTCAGTTGGTAGAGCAGCGCATTCGTAATGCGAAGGTCGTAGGTTCGACTCCTATTATCGGCACCAGTCACCATGCGGGTTCACGCGATATTCACCAGTTCGACAAAATCGGCTTGTGCCATATTTGTGCCATTCCCCGCCAGGAATGAATCGATCTGTTTAGCGTGTTGTGTCAGGTGGTTTGGCGCTAAATGCGCGTAACGTTGTACCATTTCAATACTTTCCCAGCCGCCCATTTCCTGTAGCGCACTGAGTGGCACGCCGGACTGTACAAGCCAGCTTGCCCAGGTGTGTCTCAGGTCATGGAAGCGGAAATTTTCTATTCCTGCTCGTTTTAACGCAGCCCGCCACGCTGTGTTAGCGTCAGTCCGCATTTTGCGTACCGCCTTTGTTCTCGTTCCATCCGGGCGAACGGATGATTCAGTGTGAACAAAGACCCATTGATTGTGCTTTCCCAGTTGTCCGCGTAGTACACGGCAGGCTGAGTCATTCAGGGCGACCCCAATCGCCCGCCCTGCCTTTGCCTCCTCAGGGTGAATCCACGCGACTTTCCTTTGCATATCAATTTGTGACCACTCCAGATCGATAATATTCGACCGACGCAATCCTGTAGCCAGTGCAAAAATAACAACCGGCTTCATATGATCGGGGAGTTCCCTGATAAGATTCGCAGCTTCCTCTTTAGTTAGCCAGCGAATGCGTTTGTTTTTCGGTACCGGGCATTTGATGTTCGGCGCTTTGGCTATCCAACGCCATTCGTTGGCCGCACGTCGTAACAACGCCCGGATAAACGCAAGGTGTGTCGCCTTTGTTGCCATTGATGCAGGTTTGTCCTTAAATTCAGGGACAGATTTACCTCTTCGCAACAGGCTGTCTCTTTTCGCCTCCCAGTTCATTCTGTGCCTCCTGTTTACCATTGAACTCATCGCCGACAAAACCTTGTCTTCTGTGATTGATGATAAATCCACCCCCTTGAAATGCATCCTCCAGAATCCAATTCGACTTTTGTCATCATCCAGGCTTTTCTTGTGCTGTTTTTCGTTAAGCCAGCGGACACACGCCTCATCGAACGTTCGCGGCTTAAAGTCCCCCATTTTGTCAACCCGCCACGCCTCAGCTTTTAGCTGATCGTGGAGTTCCTGCGCCTGCCTTTTGTCCGTTGTCCCAAGAGACCGTCTAATTCTGTCTCCACCAGGCGTAACGAAGTCACAGTGCCACGTACCGGCACGTTGTTTGATTGACATGCTTTATCCTCCTGCACATCAACCGCATTCACGGGTTGATTGTTGATCGTGTTCTTTACTGCCGCAATACAATCTGTTTTGCAGATCAAGTATGGGCTCTTTTTCTTGTGTGGATTTACTCTGGTAGCTGCAAGGCGACCTGATTTTATCCACTGGGCAACCGTGCCCTTGTCAATCTTAAGGAAGTTTGCAGCTTCCTCTCTGGTTAATACTTCTTCTTCCATTAAATATCCTTACGCAATCTATTTAATGTGTTAGTGTTTTATTGTATTTATAATTGAACAAAGCCAATTATAGTTTTGCTGTATCTGTCGTTGATGCGTTATCGCTCTGGATTAATTTGTTTCCCGCGATTGCCTCTTTCCGCGCTTGTTTCCACACCTGCCAGCCTACCAGCATATCCCAGGCTAAATACTCGCCGTCGCCGTTTTTAGAGCGACATCTGTCTATCAGATTGCCGAAACGGTTTTTAATGAATTTTTCGTAAGCTTCTCTTTCTTTATTTTCATGCCACTGGTTATTTTTTCCCATAATATTCGTCTCAGCTTGTTAGTTTTTTACAAAAATAATCCAGTGCGTTTTGTCGTTTTTGCCTGTTCGTTGGGTGATAACAGGTTTCTCGTCAGTCAGCGCGAGAATCTGGCTCACAGGGATTTGCGTTTCGTTCCACTTAAAAATCAGCACACCCTGTGGACGCAGAACGCGAAACGCTTCTTTAAATCCAGCCCGTAAATCGTCGCGCCATGTATCTTTATTCAAGCGACCATATTTCTTCCCCATCCATGCGTTATCACCAACCCGTACAAGATGAGGCGGGTCAAATACGACAACCGGAAAACTGGCATTAGCAAACGGCAGCGATTTAAAATCTGCGATAATATCAGGGCTGATTACCAGTTTTCGCCCGTCGCAGAGAGTGTACTGCTCTGCTCGAATATCGCTGAATATTGCCCGCGAGTCGTTTTTATCATGCCAAAACATGCGGGAGCCACAGCATACGTCTAAAATTACAGGTGCATCAGTCATCCCATGTCTCCAGCTCATCATGTATTGCGGCATCTATTTCTTCGGTTGTTGCATTTTTATTGAGATATTCTCTTGCTTCTCTTAAATATATCTCTCTGTTTTTATCTAAATAATTACTAAATTCTGGAGACCATTTTAAAACAGAACCATAAAAATCAAGTTTTGCTTTATTTTCTGCTAAATCTTCAGTCATGATAGTTGCAGTCGTTAGTGCGTATTCTTTGATATATCCGCGCAAATCCCTTTTACACCAGTACGGATTTTTAGCGGAATCACACAGAGGCTTAAATTCAACCTGCCAGCGCCTGATACAGCGTGCGGTTAGTGACTTTCTCATTCCGCACCTCTCCTGTTAAGACATCCCTCTTCACGTTCTTTGATATAAGCAATACCTCTGCAAATAAAATAACAAACAAAACTACCCGCCGCTATTATCGCACTACCTACAATTAATATTGTGCTGCCCATAGTTATTGCGGATAATATAACAATAACTAAAATAACCGCTATTGCACTTACGATAAAATCACTGATGGTTTCCATTTTATTTCACCATGCGTTTATGTTGTTTGATTTCGTTAATTTCTTTTTCAAGTTCCATAAGAAATTTTGTTACTTCACTCTCAATTTCTTTCCCTAATTCATCATCGAAATAAATTTTCTTTTTGAAATAAGATAAATCAGGGGGGAGGCGATCATCATAACTGACAAAATCACACCATTTGCGCCCCGTACACATCATTTGTCCATGCATCTGCAATAAATACTGCCGTTTTGGCTCTTCTGTTTTCAGTGTTTGCAGGTGCGTCCAGGTGTTGGGGCACTTTATTTCAATCAGGCCGTCATCATTAACCAGCCCATCAGGGCTTGCACCGAATCCAGCTATAACAGGGTGGTCAATAAGGCCGACTTCAGTTATTACAGCGTCAAACTCATTGAGCGAATACAGTTCACGCGCTACAGGCTCTAATTCAGTGCCACGTTGCATTGCGGCATTTGAATAACTCTCCTCGCGTTTTCCTGTCAGTCGCTGGCAAATTAGTTCCGCCATATAATTCTGTCGACTGGCTGAATAACCAGATTTTGTTTTTGCCATAATATCGCCAAGACGGCTTGCGGTAACTTTGCCGCAGCGTGCGGCGAACCATTCAGGTGTTCTCTGGTGCTGTTCCATTATTCTTTCTCCTGATTTTGAGTATTAACCGGAGCGGCGTTATCAATCGCCAGACTTATTTCATACATTCTGCGCTTTTCAGCCATGCCAAGAATTTGCTTTTCTTCATTACTTAACGCGACCCAAAACTCCTGAAATTTTACGGCACCAAGTCTGGCGGCAGATTCGCCCTGTGCTATAAGTGCCGGGCGGCGTTCGTCTGATTCGTGCCCTGCATGAACTTCAGCAGTTGTCCCCTCAATAACCCGCTCCGCCTCGTCCTGGTCAAAAATACCCGCAAATCCAAACGCCAGGCGTGCGCACTGAATCAGTGTTTTGTGGCGCAACATCCGGGTCGGGTGTGATTGCCAGGGCTGGGTATTCCTTTTACACTCGCCCATATATTCAGTAACGATAGTCGGGTGTTTACGGTCTTTCCGGTAAATTTTGCAGGTGCACGCGCCCTCGTCTTTATCGTAGGCAAACTCCATTCCGTCAAATTGCGGGTGTTCGTTAATAATTCGTGCCCAGCCGTCCACGCCCACTACCGGAACAATCCCGCCTTTATCGGGGAACGCATATATTTCTTTAGTCCAGGGGTTTAGCCCGTACTGATTAGCAACAATTAATAGCGCTGTGAATTGTTCGTCTGTAACGTTGCCGCCTTTAAATGCTGTATTTTTTAATGTGTTCATTAAATCTGTCCCGGCATCCATGCCAAGACGTGTAGCCAGCTTACCCGCCATTGTTAAAAGTGCTGTGCTCATAATTATTTTCCTTCAATGTTAATATTCACATGCCGACGAGCAATTGCTTCACTCATATAAACGATAAATTCCGATAATTTTTCCTGAAAATCACAATCATCATTAAAAGATTCAGAAATGGCTTTTATATTCTCTAAGTGTGACTTGAGTTTTTCTTTTACCATAGATTCAAAATGACATGGCTTTAGTATGTTTTCTAATTCCTGTGCTAATTTTGATACTGAATCATCATAATCAATGCGCGAATAATATCTATCCCATGCGGCATCTTCTGCTCTGTCATAATTAATATATGAGTTCATATTAATTAAACCTTATTTTTAAGATGATAAATAACCTGCCTGTAATAGCATGAAAATTACAATGCAGATTTGAAAATCAGTTAATAACAGGTTCGCCGTGAGAATTAATGTAAACCTCTACAAAACAATCAGTAATTCGTTTTGTTTCTGTCAGGTTAAATAAATATAGTTTTCCGTTTTTATTTGCTGAAGCGCGATATGTTTTCCCGTCATGCGCTATTAACATTCCAGGCTTAACGCAGCTTCTGATAACTGTTTGTGTATTATGCGGCTGTGTCATTATTCAGCCTCCACAAAATTGCCGTTCTCGTCCAGACGATACCAGGTATCCGGTTTAATATCGTTTTCGCCTACCAGACTGGCACGAACGTGAATTAAATTTCCGTCGTTATCACGATAACAGAGGATAATAGCACTACCACAGGAAGCCCTGGCCTTGCCGTCAATGCCAAATGAGGCTGCTATTGACTGCGATCCGGTGACCTCTGCCGCTGACTGGTAGCCGGTATTAGTGGCTGCTGACCGGTTGCCGGTATTGGTGGCCGCTGACTGGTCACCGGTATTAGTGGCTGCTGACCGGTTGCCGGTATTAGTGGCCGCTGACTGGTAGCCGGTATTGGTGGCCGCTGACTGGTCACCGGTATTAGTGGCTGCTGACCGGTTGCCGGTATTGGTGGCCGCTGACTGGTCACCGGTATTAGTGGCTGCTGACCGGTTGCCGGTATTGGTGGCCGCTGACTGGTCACCGGTATTAGTGGCTGCTGACCGGTTGCCGGTATTAGTGGCCGCTGACTGGTAGCCGGTATTGGTGGCCGCTGACTGGTCACCGGTATTAGTGGCTGCTGACCGGTTGCCATTCATGATCTTTTGTTCACGGGATTTATCAATTTTATTCCAAATCCACTCAATCCCACGTTGAATAAATTCTGGTAGTGTTAATTCAGCAGTAATAGTAATACTGGCACTGGCTATTTTAGTGTCACCGCGATCTGATTCGCGATCAATATCGCCAGAATTTATTACCTCTGCGTAACGGCTAATTGCAGGAGGATAATAATTAAAAACATCAAACGGCGATTCGCATGAATGAAATCCGGAGTTGCAAACCTCAACATTTCCCTCATGGTGATATGTTTTGCCAATTTCAAACTGGAAATCTCTACAAGTCAGATCTTTATTAAAACCTTTGTAAGTGACAATATTTTCATGATCCATAATAATTGCCTTAGTTTAATAAATGAAAGATTTAAAAAGGGCGGCTATCCGGCAGAACATTATCATCTTCCTCCTGTATATTGGTTGAAGATCCGGTAGCCGCCAAACTCACCCTCTACACACAACGGAAGTTCGTCACCATCGCAGTAATATTCGTAGCCGCGTCGATTAAATAGAAAAATCAAAGCATCAATTGGAGTATTAGCGTAAGAGCAATCCATTTTCATCCCTCTATTTTGTTATGCACTAAACAGAACCTTGTTTTCATTTCCATCGACACCCCAGTCAACGGCATCGTTTATTGCTCGATTATCTGTTGTCATTACAGGTCTCCTGTTGTGCCGTGTTTCTCGCGATTCACCCGGTGTTTCATACGCTCGCCGGTAGCTACTTCGTGGGCTTTCCTTGCCTTATCGCGTTTTAATGCGTTGTTTGGATGAGCTTATTAAAAACCATAGTTGTTTTAATGTCAACAACAATAGTTGTTATTTAAGTGGGATTAGTTTTATTTGGTTGTTTTAAAACGGAATTTATTTTTGTTTTTGAGAGTGCTATGTTTGAAAAAATATCAAGAATGAGTCGCGTGCTGGATTTGGAAATGGTCAACATGATGGCTCATGTAACTGGGGGGCCTCATGATGGAATTGTCGCTAGCAGCGCAGCAAGCCATCATCGACACGTTGGAGTAATGCCACAAAGAAGCCGGGAACGTGATCGGGACGATGGTTAACAGAGATGTTGCGGATTGTGGGGATCTGCTATTTTTATTTCCTGCATCTAGATGCGTATAAAGTCTCTTGTCACAGACTTACTAAAACGTCTCATCAAGCCACTGAGAAGCCACCACTTTACCGACAATTAGACCTATTCAATGACATTTTCACATTCTCGGTCAGCGCTAAAGCTTGTTGTAAGCAATCGACTCATGAATTAGGGCTTTCCCCATGATATAGAGCTGGTCCTGGTTTTCTTCAGTAACATACCAGTCTTTGTATGCCGGGTTATCTGAAAGCACGGCTAACTGGAGCCCCTGCATTTGCAGACGCTTGACATGAAAGTGCTGCCCAAAGACAAATGCGTATACTCCGTCAACCTTGAAACTTCTCACTGATACATCAAAGAAGAGGCGATCACCAGACTGAATTGTTGGGCACATGCTGTCACCGTCTACAGTCATTACCTTCACATCGTGCTGAGAGCGATTACCGAAGAGGGAGCGCGCGTGCTCAGTTGTAAACTCAATAGCATGCAGAACTTCTACAAAATCAGAAATCATAAATGAGCCTGGTCCCGCACTAACAGCCAGGTCGAGAACATCGACACGGAATATGTCTGAAACTGCTTGAGCTGATAAAGCGAATTCTGGCTGCTTTCCCTCATTATGCATTTCTCCCTTTCCAGAGCTAAGCCAATCAGGCATAACTCTGAGCGCATTAGCTATTTCCACAAGCTTGGTGGTTTGGTTCGCCTTGCCTGTTTCAATTTTCTGAATAGCTGCCTGGCTAACTCCAATCATATCCCCGAGTGCCTTTTGTGTTAGGCCCCGCGTAGTGCGTGCTTCTTTGAGTCTTTCAGCGAGTGTCGTTTTCATAAGATCAAATGTACAACCGTGGTTTTAATTCAGCAAACGAAAATGGTTGTTGACTAAATACAACCATAGTTTTATTATCCATTCTTATTCACTACGGAGGTTGTTATGAACCTAACTATTAAAACCGCTATCACCATCGTCGGGTCTCAAAAAGCCCTTGGTGACGCATGCGCAGTGTCGCAGCAGGCGGTTTACAAGTGGCTACACAACAAAGCAAAGGTTTCTCCGGAGCATGTGAACTGCATCGTGAAAGCAACTGGTGGTGAAATTCAGGCTTATCAGATTCGCCCAGATTTACCGACGCTGTTCCCGTCACCGGACGACAGCAACGCCGCCTGACAGGCGTCCTAACACAAGAGGAAGTATCACAAATGGAAAACTCAATTAACCGCAACAAGATCAATGCCCGTCGTATTGAGTCATGGTTGCTCAACAGAATCGCCATGAAAGGTGGCAACAACGTAGCTAAAGAAATCGGCGTCGATAAAGCGCAGATAACCCGCTGGAAAGAAAACTGGTTACCGAAAATGGCAATGCTGTTGGCCGTTCTGGAATGGGGTGTCGTTGATGATGATATGGATAGGCTGGCAAGAGAGGTTGCTGCGGTGCTAACAAAGAAAAAATCCCCGGCTGCAACCGAGGATTCAGATCATGTCACCATGCAATTCTGAGACGAATAACTGGAACAATTCACAGGAATAATTATGACAAATACAGCAGAAATAATCAAATTTCCTGTGCCTGAAGCGGCACCTAAGGAGCCACGCGTGGCAGAGCTTGATGATGGCTATACACGCATCGCCAATGAGTTATACGAGGAGCTTATTGGCGCAAACCTGACTAAAAACCAGGCTAAGGTAGCTCATGCTGTTTGCCGAAAAACTTATGGGTTCAACAAAAAGGTTGATCGCATTTCAGATTCCCAGATTGCGCAGTTGACTAATTTGCCGCGCCAGAAGGTTAACGCGGCAAAAAATGAGTTACTGGCAATGAAAGTTCTCATCTCAGAGGGGGGATTAATCGGGCCAAACAAAAACCTGAATGAGTGGGATATTCCGGATACTAAAGCTGCGCCAAAGTGTCACCACAATAGTGACTGTCACCATAGTGGTGACACTGTCCCCACGGTAGTGACAAAAAGTGTCACCAAAACAGTGACAGGGCTGTCCCCACAGTGGGGACACACAAAAGACACTATTACAAAAGACAAGAAAGACAATATAAATAAACCCCCTATAGTCCCCCTTGTGAAAATTTCTGGCAAATCTGAAAAATCACAAAAACGAGCCACTCAGTTCCCTGAAAATTTCACGCCAACTGAAAACAACCAACGGCTGGCGAATGAGCTGTGTGTTGATCTGCAGGCCGAAATGGCTGCGTTTTCAGATTACCACCGTTCAAAGGGTTCAACGTACAAAGACTGGAACCTGGCACTGAATACCTGGTTACGCAATGCCGTTAAATTCGGACGCTGCTCGCATCCTGCACAGCCGCAATCTGTGGCGAAGTCACGATCTGAAAACTTTTCCGCGAAAGACTACGGCAAAACTGAAATTCCTGACTGGGCGAGAGACTAATCATGACACTTGATGAAAAAATCGCGCATTTAGAAAAACAAATTGAGGAACTTAGCAATCCTCCAGCATTGATTGAAAATACTGAAATTTCAATCAGTACAATGAACTGTGAAAAACATGGTGAATTCGAATGCCGAACCCGTGTTTACACTGGAAAGCTGTTCAAGATACCGAGCACAACGAGCAAATGCCCTGCCTGTCTGCGGGATGATCTTATAAATCTCCAGGCTGAAAAAATCCGTCTCGACGACGCAGCCAGGCAACGAAACATCGATCAACTGATGGAAACTCTGAATATTCCAGGAAGGTTTTTATTCTGCACCCTCAACAACTATCAACCAGTTAACAATGATGCCAAACGTGTTTTAAAGGTGTGTCAGGCATACGCAAATCGCTGGCCTGAGCGGTTACAGAAAGGAGGGGGATTGGTGATGTGCGGAAAGCCCGGAACGGGAAAAAATCATCTGGCCTTTGGTATCGCACGGGTCGCAATTACTGAACACCAAAGCCCAACAATATTCACCACTGCACTAAAGATTGCTCGTGAATACAAAGCAACATGGTCGAAAGGATCAACCCGTACTGAAGACGATGTGATCTGCTATTTCACAAAACCCGATCTTCTGATTATCGACGAAATAGGTGTTCAATTTGGAAGCGATGCTGAAAAGTTAATTCTGTTTGAAATTATTAATACTCGCTATGAGCAAATGAAACCCACGATCCTGATCAGCAATCAGACTAAAGAAGAGTTATCCGCGTTTATTGGTGAACGTATTATTGACCGCATGAACGAAGGGGGAGGTTGCACGTTGTCATTCACATGGGACTCGTACAGGTCTAAAGGGGTCGCATGATGGCACAGATTCAACTGATAAAACTCAATTCCACAACCCTGACCCCGGCAACGCCAGAGGCCAGCGAATTTTTGCAACGTATCAAAACAGGTGTGTGGCTCAACTGCGACGTCAGGCAGGCCAGAAACTACCTGTTCCACAAACGTTTTTTTGCACTCCTGAATCTCGGATTTGACTACTGGACACCAGCAGGCGGGACTGTCACGCAGGCTGAAAAACAGTATCTGACTGGTTATATCCGTTATTTAATCTCAATTGTCGGCAACGGCGAAACCCTGTACGAAACAGAGCGCGAATATACCCGCCGTGAGGCACAACACCGGGCTGACGGTCACGCTGTCGTTAAATCGTTTGAGGCGTTCCGCCGCTGGGCCACAATTGAGGCTGGTTTTTACACCGAATATATCCTGCCTGATAACACCCGCCGCCGTGAGGCAAATTCAATCAGTTTTGCCAGTCTGGACGAAACAGGATTTCGTGAGGTTTACAAATCTGTTTTTAACGTCCTGTGGAACACAATTCTGCGCCGCAAATTTCCGTCACAGCAGGAAGCTGAAAACGTGGCAATGCAATTACTGGAGCTGGCCGCATGAGGAATATTAAATCTGAACTCGTTGAATTTATCAGGAAAAATCCTGGTGCAAAGAGAAGTGAAATTTTTAGTGAGTTTAAAAAGCTGTCGTTTTCAGAGGTGGACAGCGCGATTTATCAGCTCGAAAAACACGGGGAGATTATCTGTATCAACACCGGGAGATACATCTATTTCGTCGCAGGCGAGGGTGCTCTTGAGCGGTATTTGCTGGGGAAAAATACCAGTGATCTACTGGATCTGGAAACGACAGCAATTGAGCTGCGGGAAAAACACCTGTATCGCCGTGCTGCTACGGTCTGGCAGCAACTGTGTGATTCAATAACCGCGACTGAAGATATGCGTGATTGCTATGTATTTCTGAAAAACCTCTGTATCGGCTACGCCAGAAAACCGGGGAATTCTGTAGAGGATTTTAATCTGGCCGGTCGTTATTGCGGAGGTGATCTGTGAGATACGGTTCTGTGTGTAGTGGGATTGAGGCGGCGTCCGTTGCGTGGGAATCGCTGGGCTGGGAACCCGCCTGGTTTGCTGAAACTGAGCCGTTTCCGTCCGCGGTACTGGCTCACCACTGGCCGCACGTCGCCAACCTGGGGGATATGACGAAAGTCGCCGCCCTGATTGCAGATAATCAAATCGAAGCCCCTGGTGTGCTGGTGGGGGGCACTCCCTGCCAGGCGTTCAGTATTGCCGGATTACGCAACGGACTAGCCGACAGCCGTGGCCAGTTAACTCTCTCCTACGTGGAATTAGCCAATGAAATTGATAAAAAACGCCGCGAACGCGGGGAACCAGAATCAGTTATCGTCTGGGAAAACGTCCCCGGCGTCCTCAACAGCAGAGATAACGCGTTCGGCTGTTTCCTGGCGGGACTGGCCGGAGAGCGCGACGAACTGCAGCCACCAGGGGGCAGGTGGACAAACGCGGGTTGTGTGTCTGGCCCCCAACGAGATATTGCCTGGAGAGTTCTCGACGCTGAATTTTTCGGAGTGGCCCAACGACGCCGCCGTGTGTTTGTTATCGCAAGTGCTCGAACAGACCTCAATCCCGCCAAAATACTATTTGAGTGCGACGGCGTGCGCCGGGATACTCCGCCGAGCCGCGAAACGCAAACGGAAACTACCGGCACTACTGGAAAACGCGCTAATAGCGGTAGCCACTGGGGCAATCCAGCCGCCCCACACCCAACCCTGAATCAGTCGAATAACACTGGTGGAATTGGTCTGAGTAATCAGGAAATTTTCTCTCAGCGTGGTTCCGGGCTGGTTTCGGATACCTATTCTGATATTGCCAGAACGTTACTGGCGAAATCTAACGACAGTGTGGCTGAGGATTTAGACACCTACGTTCTGGCCTACGGCGGGGGCAATACGAGCGGAAGTATTGACGTGGCAACTGCGTGTACAGCCCACGGTGTGAGGCTGGATTTTGACACAGAAACGTTTGCTGTACACGGAACGCAAGACCCCGACACCAGCCGCGAACTGGCGCACACGCTGGGGAGGAATTACGGGCAGGAAAACGCCTGTATTTCGTTCAGCTATAAAGACGATGGAGGTGACGCAATAGAAAATCTCTCGCCTACGATTCGTGCGGGCAATCACAACACCAGCCACGCAAATAGCGGGCAGCCACCAGCAATAGCGTTGGCTGGAAATACTATCGGACGATCCCCCTGTAACGGCGGCAACGGAACCGGATATAACCAGGAAATCTGTTATACCCTCACAAAAACCGATATTCACGGCGTTGTTGCTAACGCGCGGGTTCGCCGCCTGACCCCCGTTGAGTGTGAGCGGTTGCAGGGATTCCCGGATAACCACACACAGATCCCCTGGAGAGGTCAAGATGCGGTTGATTGTCCGGATGGGCCGCGTTACAAAGCGATCGGCAATAGTATGGCTGTGCCGGTCATGCGCTGGCTCGGCCAGCGCATTGCCGCTGTACTACCAGTAAACAGCACAGCAGAAGCTATTCAGGCTCGCCCCTGTTTTGGTGGCAGCAATACCCCGACACCACTGCGCAATCTCTGGCAAACTCCACTGGAGATATTCGCTGCGCTGAACGCTGAATTTATATTCCAGTTAGACGCTGCCGCCGCTGTTGATAACGCACTGTGCCACAAATTTATTACCGCAGAACAAAACACACTGATCACACCGTGGAGCGATTATCTGGAAACAGGTTACGTCTGGCTGAATCCACCCTACAGCAATATCGCCCCGTTTATACGCAAAGCGGCAGAGGAAAATAAAAATCACCAAATCGGCACCGTCGCGCTGTTGCCTGCTGATACCTCGGTTGGCTGGTTCAGGGAGGCTATTCAGACGGCCAGTGAGGTGCGGTTTATTACAGGTGGACGACTGTCATTTATTAACCCGGAAACCGGTAAACCAGTAAACGGTAACAATAAAGGTTCGCTGCTGGTGATCTGGCACCCGTACCCGCGCACGCACTGCCGGTTTACAACTGTGGAACGTGACGAACTGATGAATTTTGGGGCAAAAATTTTATCCGGGAGTGTGGCTGTATGAGTCGAGTGATCAACCTCAGGAACGCAGCGCGTGGCCGCGAATGTACCGTTCGTATTCCGGGTACGTGCAATCACAATCCTGAAACCAGTGTATTAGCCCACTATCGACTGGCGGGCACCTGTGGTATCGCCTGTAAACCCGACGATTTACAGGCCGCTATTGCGTGTAGTGCGTGCCACGACCTGATAGACGACAGAACGAAATCCACTGAATACACCCGCGAGGAACTGAGACTGTTTCATGCTGAGGGTGTATTGAGAACACAGGAAATCTGGCGCAGAGAGGGGTTAATAAAATCATGAGCGAATATCGGGTTACCCTGCCGTGGCCACCGAGCAACAACCGCTATTACCGGCACAACCGGGGGCGTACTCACGTCAGCACAGAGGGGCAGAATTACCGAAACCGGGTATCTGAAATAATCAGACTCGCCCGGCTGGATATCGGGATAGCGTCGCCGGTGAAAATAAAAATCGAGTGTTACGTTCCTGATCGCCGTCGCCGTGACCTGGACAATCTGCAAAAAGCGGCGTTTGACGCACTGACTAAAGCTGGTTTCTGGCTGGACGATTCTCAGGTTGTTGATTACAGAGTTAAAAAAATGCCCGTTGTCAAAAACGGGCGGTTAGATTTGACGGTTACCGAGCTGGGCGTTCTGGCGTAAATCAGAGGATATAAAAATGACACCACGGCAACGACGTGCACGCCAGGCAGGGCTGGAACAGGCGGCAGCGGCTCCACGCAAACGCTGGCTGGGAAAATTTAAACCGATCACCGCCGTGCAGAGTGCCTGGGTAAAATCGTTACTCAATATCTGGGGTGAGTGTTACGGAGGGGAATCGTCAGAGGAGCGGGCGCTTGTTTACCGGGGGTTCTGGGGTTGTATTCAGGATTCTGAGTGGTCAGACGACGAGGCCAGGCGAATCACGGAGACAATCAAAAAACTCCACAAAATCGGTTACAGAGGGGCAGAATTACTGACTGTGGCAAACGGGATATTGTGGCCGCAAAAAATTGTTTCCGATTCACTGGCAAAACAGACCCGGCATGACGACGCTGATTTTGTCGAACGGTGCATCCTGTCAGCACTGGATAAAAACGATCCTGTTTATCTGGTAGGAATTGATTTTTACGGTCGCCGTAAACGTGTCAGTGAGATCGCCCGTTTTTTACAGGGAATAGCTCCGTGGCTGACGAGGAAACAGGCGGAGGATCGCGTCAGATGGTGTATCAGCCACTTTAACTGTGCTGTTTTTCTGGAGATGAAGGCGGCTATGAAGCCTGTAATATAGCCGTTTTTTATATGTGATTTTTGGGTTATACAATTTTGTTATTAGCGGATGCCGTTAGTTGATCTCCTGAATAATTAGGGTTATTAAAGCAGCTCCAATATGGAATTTGGGGGATTGTTATGGCACTCAATTTTGCTGCTCTCTGGGATGCATATCCTGGGCTGTTTGATGATGGAAATCCGTGCAGACTAAAAGACGGACGAGCAAGTTTCGAAAATCAGTGCGCTATCAGACTGGGTACGGCACTGGCAAAGTGTGGTTATGACGTAACGAAATTGCAGGCGCAATTTTGCTGGCACCATCCGAAAAGTGCCGGGCATATACTCAGGGCGGAAGAACTGGTCAATGCGCTGAAACGTCAGCCCTTACCTGGTATCTTCCCGGCAGTAAAAGTTTCAGTTGAAAATTTTGATAGAGTATTACGGGGCACTACAGGAATTATTTTTTTAAAGACTACTGGCAGCGTAATAATGAGTCGTTTACCAACCGCTCTGGTGATCACATTGATCTGTGGAATGGGACACGTCTAACAACGTACATAAGTTATTTCCGTGTCCAGTTTGGTTTGCACTGGATTGGTGGATATAGTGATTTTTTCGATTCTAAAGAAGTTTGGTTCTGGAGAATAATATGACAGTCATTAAACTGATCTTCTCTGCCTTTCTTGGTATCGTATGTTTTCTGGCCCCCTGGTTTGCTATCTATCCCTCCTTCTGTCATTTTTTTGTTGGTCCCATTATGGGCGAAGATCAGATGATGAAAAATTTTGGAATCATGCTTTTTGGGACCCCGCTGATAGCTATAGCTGGTGGGGTTATTGGCTGGCGCACGGGCAGGAAACTGTTAAAAAAGCGGAATGAAAAAAAATTAAATGAAATGCTTGAAAACGAGTAAAAAAAGTTGATAATGCTGATATGCTCTGCAGAGTTGTGTAAGCAACGATAAGAAGCAAACTGAAACCCAAAACCAAAGGCCCCGTTTATCGGGGCTTTTGCGTTTCTGTATATTAGTTGTGGAATGGGCGGCTGGTCGGGTGTTAGCGCACCCAGCCAGCCATCTGCTCATGCTACGGATCACAAGCAAACCAGGGCCCACCGCTATAGCACTACAGCATCAGTGAGCCTATCAAAAAATGGCGTTGTGATCTAATGAAAACTACTGTTAATTTAAACAGTATAAAGCTGGTCAATTCTGACTCACTCAGTTTTATCAAAACCCTCCCCGATAACCACATTGATCTGATAGTTACCGATCCACCGTATTACCGTGTTAAATCCTGTAACTGGGACAATCAGTGGGATAGTGAGACGGAATATCTGGCGTGGCTTGACAAATTTCTTGCTGAGTTCTGGCGGGTGCTGAAACCCTCCGGCAGTCTCTATCTGTTCTGTGGTCACAGATTATCAGCCGATATTGAACTGCGGGTGCGCCAGCGGTTTAGTGTGCTGAATCACATTATCTGGGCGAAACCGTCAGGAAGGTGGAATGGTTCTAATAAAGAGAGCCTGCGTGCGTATTTCCCCGCCACTGAGCGCGTGATTTTCGCGGAGCACTACACAGGGCCATTCAGACCCAAAAACGACAGCTACGCTGTAAAATGTGCGGAGCTGAAACAAACTGTATTCGCCCCGCTAATTGATTATTTCCGATCTGCCAGAGAATCGCTGGGAATTACAGCAAAGCAGATCAATGAGGCGACAGGAACGCAAATGGCAAATCACTGGTTCGGTAGCAGTCAGTGGCAGTTGCCAGGCGAAACGCAGTATCTGAAACTACAAAAACTGTTTGAGCGTGTTGCAGCAGAAAAACACCAGGCGGGAATACTGGGCACGCCACACAGTGATCTATCCAGGGAATACGATACGTTGAACAAAAATTATCGTGAACTCTGTGCGAAATTTGAAACCCTGCGGCGTCCATTTTCTGTTTCTGTGAACGTTCCCTACACAGACGTCTGGACACACAAGCCGGTTCAGTTTTATCCGGGCAAACACCCCTGTGAGAAACCGGCTGAAATGCTGACGCAGATAATCAGTGCCAGCAGCAGGCCGGGGGATTTAGTGGCTGATTTTTTCATGGGTTCAGGTTCAACGCTCAAGGCGGCACTGGCACTGGGTCGTCGGGGTATTGGTGTTGAACTGGAACGAGAGAGATTTGAGCAGACAGTAGCGGAGATTCGGGAAAACTAGCGGCGTATCCCCGCCGAAGCGGGGAACAATCTGGAACAACTAAAAAAGATTAGTTGCATTCGGTTCAACCCCGCTGACGCGGGGAACAACTAAAAAATTAGCTGCATCCGGTTCAACCCCACTGACGTGGGGAACAAAAATCTCACTGAAAAGGTCAGTGTTGATCGGTTCATCCCTGCTAACGCAGGGAATGCCAGAAACATATCTCCATGATGGTTGTAAATCAATAAGTTTTTTTCAGATTCAGCGCCATAACGTGTGATATGTGATCGCTATCTAAAATTCAGTTCTGCGTTTATCCCGGCAGGGGAATATTCCGACGCGGGCTGTACAGAATATGATTGACAACAATAAAATCTTTGTTGATCCACTCAGTCACCTGCTGACGTCTCACTCCTGCGGCTCTGGCAAAGGCGGACTGTGATCCGCCGTAATTTATATTAATGTATTCACTCAGGGGCATGAATTATTCCGCTACTTCCAGAGATTCGGCTTCCTGTTTTGTGCATGCTACACCGTCGATATACTCCCAGGTGATATACAGACCGCCTTCTGAATCAACCAGGTCAATCAGTGCCTGAGTTGCCGGGTGAATATCAAGACCAGCAATATTTCCTAAAGTCCATTCTTTAGCGTCTTCGATTGCTTCATTTTTAGTTTTACCAGTACCAGAAATGGCATAACCTTCCTGTACAACAACAAAACCTGCTGATTTAATTTTGCTCATTTTTATGTCCTTTTATCGGTTGGTGTGTTTTGTTTCAATGAAGATATAATAAGGCTATCAGATATAAATGTAAAGTGTTTTTGGGTACAAATATAATAAAACTTGATATAAATCATATTTTACGCAATAAATGATGTAACCTGCCCTTTCAGGCAGGTTTTTACATTATTTCTGTGTGGCTGTTTTTTTGGGGCTGCCCCGCTTTTTAGCTTTTTTTTCAGGGATCGCCTTTTTGTAAGTTTCCTTACAGACGTCACGGTAAAACTGCGTTGTTGCCTCGTCGAGCCCTGTCGGCGGCGTTCCGGTTAACTCTCGGTAAATTTCCCGCCACCGGATACCCGCGTTGTGCAGGTTGCCAAAATATTTCCGGGTCAGTGCGTAATTGCGCTGCGTTTTTATTGGCGCGTCACCAAAGACTGACGGCATGGCCAGCACGTTATCAAGCGCTTCTGTACCCGCCTCGCCTTCTGGCGACATTCCGCGTTCCAGAATCGAGCTGGATAAAGTGCCGATTTCGTTCGCCGCTTTTTCGTAATCGCCGCCGTTAAAACTCCTGCCCCCGTGTATAGCTGCGTACAGTTTCTGGACAACATCATGAAAAACCCGGACGTTACCTGTCCACTGCCAGCGGGGAGGTATATGGAATGAGAACAGACTCAGGTTAAATAGTTTACCCTGTGGGTTATCCAGCCCTAAGAAACGCACTCTGTCACCCTCTACAGCGTTACGCGCGATAACCTGCGGCGGGGTGGAGTATTCTGCGTCAGCGATATTTGCTATTGCGTAAAACTCCGTTTTCCAGCCCGGAAACGACGCCTGATTCCCGCTGCGCTCTGTGCTGGCGTGCGGGTTATTCATGTAATCCTGTTTAACTGGCCTGACGTGGATTTCTGAATAGCAGTTATCCGTTTTACCGCAAATCTGACACTGACAGGATTTTCCTGAGTGAACCGGTTTCAGGTAAACGAGAGGAAAATAACAGGTCAGGGTTTCCAGGGGAGAGGAAAAATAACAGGCCAGGGTTTCCGGTGTTGTGGGTAACTGATTGCGGGTAATCAGTTCGCCGACAGTTTCAGCGTCAACGATATACAGATTTCTGTTTGAGGCACGACCCGGACTGTAACCGCGCCCTCCAGCCCCGACCAGCTGAGTGTACGCCCAGGCGACAGCCGGGTAGCAGCACGGACAGACGGCAGCAGGCAAACGATCGCGTTTCAGGAAAAAATCACCGTTGCGTTTGATGGTTTTATGTCCTGGACTGTTAATAAATATTTTAGCTATCGGGTGTCGGTCATTGTCGCTAACGGCCTTATCCGTGTTGAGATATTCCGTCTCTCCGTCCGGGTGGTTCCCCAGTGCGATCAACAGCATCAGGGTGGCAAAATTGATTTCGGCGTGCAGATAGTCAATCGCGTTAACCGGCAGATTTCTGGCCTCTGCCAGAGTAACGTGACGGCTGTTATAGTTCCTGTCGCGGATTAAGATCCACGGATCGCGTTTTAAATCCAGCATAAATCACTCCTGTGTTTATTGCTGTTTATCAGCATTGGCCCATTTTCTGGCGATTTCTTCAAAATCGGATATCCAGTTTTCGTCAGAAACCGCGTTCCTGATTTCGTCAATCGCTGCCTGTTTACTCTGCCAGTCAGGGAAATTATACCGGTCAGTAATTTCGGTTATTTTTTCAGTCGTCATTTCGTTACGGGTGATCCTGTCACTGTTAACCAGGTCAGCCGCCGCCTGAATTTTTTCTGTTTCGTCCCGTAGCGCATATAACAGGCGGGACGAAATACGAGCCGGGACAGTTTTCCCCGATACGTAATTACGGATTGTACGGTAAGAGATCCCCAGCGCACGGGCTGCTGGTGACTGCCAGTTTTTTCCGTAGAGTAATTCACCGACTGCAATCAGTTTTTCTGTGTTGTTCACGGTGATGATTCCTGTGGTTAAAAGCCCCACCGGAGTGGGGCATATTTTTTAGTAATTCTGGAAACAGGTTTCTGTGAAACGTTCGCTTTCTTCGTCAACCTGGATGTCTGAAGCGTATTCAACGTCGTATCCAGCCGCAATAGCCTGTTCTTTAACGTAATCGAAGAATTTTTTAGCTTCGTTAGCGTCCATATCGAAACGGGCTTCTGGATCGTAGGTGTTGATAGTGATTGTAGTCATTTTGTAGTCCTCTTGTTTGGTTATTTGTCTGTGTAGTGCTCTTGTCTTGCTGTGAAATAACTATACCAAACAGGGGGAACGCTTTGCAAGCATTTTTTCATAAAAAATATGAAAAACAGTTTAATTGATGTTCGTTTTTGCCGGTGTCGATTCAGTTCGTTAACCGGTTCGCAGATTTATCAGCCTGAGAGATTTTATCAATAACCAGGAGGTTATAGTGTCCGATCCTGTATCCGGTACTACGTTAGCCGGAGGTGCGCTCACGGGTGCCAGTCTGTACGGGCTGCTGACCGGCACCGATTACGGTGTGGTTTTTGGCGCGTTTGCGGGTGCGGTGTTCTATATCGCGTCAGCCGCAGATCTGAGTGCCGTTCGTCGTGTGGCCTATTTTGTCGTGTCGTTTATTGCCGGTGTGCTGTGTGCCGGGTTGCTGGGGTCAAAACTGGCGACCTGGACGGGCTACAGCGATAAACCACTGGATGCGCTCGCAGCGGTGATTATTGCTGCGCTGGCGGTAAAAATCCTGGCGTTTGTTAACAGTCAGGATATCAGCTCACTGGTGGCGCTGATTACGCGCCGGGGAGGAAACAGGTGATTACTGACGTGACCGCAACAATTAACTCGCTGCTCTGCACGGGTGTAATTATCACGCTGCTGTTTTACCGGCGTAGTGAAACCAGCCGTCACCGCCTGTGGATCTCCCGGCTGGCGGGCACAATACTGGTGGCCTACGGTAGTGTTCCGCTGGCCTATCTGTGTGGAATTTATCCACAATCCTCGTGGCCGATTGTCCTGGCCAATCTGTTAGTTTTGATTTCGCTGCTGTCTGTACGCGGTAACGTGGCGCGGCTGGTGGATCTGCTGAGGCAATAA